>NZ_JBFPFM010000011.1:0-90043 GCF_047977705.1 Curtobacterium sp. LFS084 | reverse complement strand
AACCCGCCCGCCGCGGCCCCCCCCCCCCCCCGCAACAAGTGACCGAGCCCGCACCGATCGGGCAGTCCCGCACCCGGTGAAAAAGCGCGCACCGTGGGAAACGCCGGTGCGCGGCGCCGCACGGTGCGACGTCCGTCACCCCGTGCGAGCTTGCCCGCTGGGTGCCCCGCTACAAGCCCGCACCAAGCGGGCACCTCCGCACCAAGTGAACTAAACCGCACCGTGCGAACCGCCGGTGCGCGGCGCCGCACGGTGCGACGTCCGCCACTCCGTGCGAGCTTGCCCGCTGGGTGTTCCGCTACAACCCCGCACCGAGCGGGCAACACCGCACCCAGTGAACAAGTCCGCACCATGCGAACCGCCGGTGCGCGGCGCCCGCCACCCCTCCGGCCCGCGCGGCACAGTACGGACCCGCGCGGGGCAGGCCGGACCCGCGCGGGAACAGGACAGCGGGCGCGACGCCGGGGCCGCTTTGCGCGCCGGACGGCTGCGGGACGGGCACCGGGGGACACGAACCCGGCCGTCGCGGGGGCTTCCTGGGACGTGTCTGGAAAGTCCGCCGCCGGCGTGACCACCGTCTGGTGTACCCCGTCCCATCCGCGGACGGCGACCGCCGGAACGGCCCGATCCCGGGTCCACCCACCGGCGGCGTCCGTCCCGGCCGCGCCGCAGGGAGCGGCGTCCACCGACACGCCCCCGCGTGCATCCACGACGACAGACGAACCCGAAGGAGACCCTCATGGCCCAGCGCCGACCCGACCGCGACCGAAACCGCGGACGCAACGAACCGGTGAGCGGATCGACCTCCGAGCAGCGCCGTGAGGACGCCGTGACCTGGTCGCCGCTCGCCCGGTACGCGTCCGAGTTCTTCGGCACCTTCCTGCTCGTCCTCGGCGGTGTCGGGACCGCGCTGTTCGCCGCGAACGTCCCGAGCGCCACGGACAACCAGCAGGGCGTCGGCTACCTCGGCGTCGCCCTGGCGTTCGGGCTGACGCTCGTCGCGGGGATCTCCGCCGTCGGGCACATCTCCGGCGGCCACTTCAACCCGGCGGTCACCCTCGGGCTGCTCGCCGCCGGACGCACCGACGCGCGGCACGTCGCCGGCTACATCGTGTCCCAGGTCGTCGGCGGGCTCGTCGCGACGAGCATCCTCGCCGCCGTGCTCTCCGGCAAGTCCGGGGCGTTCCAGGCCGCGCGGGACGGCGGCTTCGCCTCGAACGGCTACGGGTCGGCGAGTCCCGGCGGGTACGGGCTCGGGTCGGTCTTCCTCACCGAGGCCGTGCTGACCGGGGTCTTCATCGCGGTCATCCTGTCGATCACGGCCAAGCGGGAGTACCAGGCGGTCGCCCCGCTCGGCATCGGGCTCACGCTCACCCTGATCCACCTCGTGAGCATCCCGGTCAGCAACACGTCCGTGAACCCGGCCCGCTCGATCGCCGCTGCCGTCTACGGCGGCGCGACCCCGCTGTCCCAGCTCTGGGTGTTCATCGTCGCCCCGATCGTGGGCGCGGTCGTCGCCGGGGTGATCGTCCGGGTCGGCGGCCGGCGCCGGATCACCAGCTGACCCGACGAACACCGCGGGACGCCCCGCCGGTCCGCCTCGGGCCGGCGGGGCGTACCGTCTGCTGGACCGTGGTCGACCGCGACGATCGACCGCACACCGACGTCAGGGAGATCGCATGAGCTCGCGCACCACCACCGCCTCCGTCACCGCCAGGACCCTGCTGCGGATCGCCCTCGGCGCCGTGCTCGTCTCGCACGGCTCCCAGAAGCTGTTCGGCGCCTTCGGCGGCGGCGGCATCGAGGGCACCGCCCAGGGCATGCACCAGATGGGCTTCCGGCCCGGTCGCCGCAACGCCGTCCTCGCCGGCCTCGGCGAGGCGGGCTCCGGCGCCGCACTCGCCCTCGGTCTCGCCACCCCGATCGCCGGCGCCGGCGCCGCGACCACGATGGGCGTCGCGTCGAGCGTCCACACGCCCAACGGCTTCTTCAACGCGGACGGCGGGTTCGAGTTCCCGGCGTTCCTCGGCTTCTCCGCCGCGATGTTCGCACTCGGTGGTCCCGGCCCGGTCTCGCTCGACCACGCGACGCGGCACGTGTTCGACCGGCCGTGGCTGCGGGCGGTCGCCCTCGCCGCGGTCCCGGTCGCCATCGCGGTGCAGGTCGCGCAGCGTCGGAAGGCGCTCGCGTCGGAACCGGCGGCGACCGACGAGTCGTAGGGCCTGCCGGACGGGAGGCGCGGTGCCGGCCCGCACCGCGCCTCCCGTCGGTCGTCCCGATCGTCGCGTGCCCCGCTGGCGCAGCGGGACGGGTCAGGACCTGACGGCGGCCTGCCCGCCGGGCCGGATCCCCCTGCGCTGACCGGAGGCGAGTGCGGACACGGCCGCCAGGATGATGATCGCGAGGACCGCCGAGACGAGTCCGGTCCCGGCGCCGAGGCCGCCGCGCGAGGGCGCCACCGCGACCCAGTCGGCGAACGACGCGCCGAGCGGACGGGTGAGCACGTACGCGGCCCAGAACGAGGCGACGGGCCCGAGGATGCGGAGCCCGCGCGCCACGACGACGCCGGCGATCCCAGCCAGGAAGAGCAGGCCGCCGACGAGGAACCCGAGTCCGGCGGACGACGCGACGAGGTCCCCGACGGCGGTGCCGAGCGCGAAGGTCACGGCCACGGCGGCCCAGTACCAGAGCTCGCGGCGCAGCGTGTCGACGTGGTGCACGTCGAGGCTGCCCGCCGTGTGTCGCCAGCCGACGAACACGACGACGAGCGCGAGAGCGAACACCAGCGTCGACGCCCAGTACGGCACGCCGATGGCGACGTGCGCCGCGTCGGCGGCCATCGTCCCGAACACCGCGACCATCACCACGGCACCCCAGTACCGCCACGGCGAGGACCGCACGCTCGTCAGCTGCACGGCGAGCACGACCGCGAAGACGACCGCCGTGACGAGCACCGTCGGGACGGGGTCGAACCGTCGCACCAGGAAGTCGGACAGCGCCTCGCCGAAGCCCGTGGTCAGCACCTTGACGGACCAGAAGGACGTGGAGGGGGCCGGGACCTTGTTCGCGCGCACCCGTCGACGGTCGCGTGCCCGTTCGGAGGATCCTCTGAGAAACGCTGTCAGGCGGGCTTCGGGGGCCGGGTCCGGACCGGCGCCAGGGTGTGGGTCAGCGTCGTCGCGACGACCGCACCGGCCGCGATGATCGCGGCGAGGACGACGATCTGGAAGCGTCCGGCCTCGATCGGGGAGACCCCGCCGAAGATCGCACCGACGAAGGCGCCGGGCAGGGTGACCAGTCCGGTGGTGCGCGTCTGGTCGGTGCTCGGCACCATCGCGGCGTGGACCGCCCGGCGGACGAGCTCGGCGGTCGACTGCCGCGGGGTGGCACCGAGCGCGAGCCAGCCCTCGACGTCGTCCCACCGGTCGTCGACGAGCTCGACGAACCGTCGCCCGGAGAGCGTGGCGCTCGTCATGGCGTTCCCGATGACGATGCCCCCGATCGCGAGCACGTACCGCGGTGTGAAGGCGATCGCACCGGTGGCGAACACGACCGCGAGCGCACCGACGATCCCCGTTGACATCGCCAGGGCGACGGGGAGGAGCCGGGTCCGCAGCGTGCCGAGCCGTCGCGCCGCCGTCGTCGTGGCCACGCCGAACATCACCACGAGCGCCGCGGCGATCCAGGGCGGGTCACGGATCACGCCGCTGAGGACCAGGCTGATCAGCGCCAGTTGCACCGTGCCGCGCACGACCGCGAGCGCCGGCGCCCACGGCGACGGAGCGCGCGCGAGCAGGAGCACGAGGGTGGCCAGGGAAACCAGGACGACGACACCGACGAGCGTCCACAGGATGCTGCTCGGCTCGTTCACGGGTCGAGCCTGCCACGGCTGTGCCAGGCTGGACGGACGGTGCCACCCGCGACGCGCCGGAGGAGGCACGGTGACGAGGACGGACCGGTTGCTGCTCGTCGAGGACGACCCGCGACTCGGGCCCCTCGTGGCGGACGTGCTCGGCGAGGACTGGGACGTGACGCTCGTGACGAGCGGCGAGGATGCGCTGGACGCGGCGGCGGACCGGATGTACGCGGTGATGGTCGTCGACCGACGGCTGCCCGGGATCGACGGTGCCGAGGTCGTGGCCCGACTGCGGCGTCGACGCGACGCGACCCCGGTGCTGATGCTCACGGCCCTCGGCGCGCTCGGCGACCGGGTCTCCGGGCTCGACGCCGGAGCGAACGACTACCTCGTGAAACCGTTCGAGTTCGAAGAGCTCGCCGCGCGGTTGCGCGCCCTGACGCGGGACTTCCGGTCGGAGGGGGACCCGCTGCCGATCGGTGCGTGGACCTTCTACCCGGACACCGCGACCGTGTACTCGCCGTACTCCGGGCGGATCCAGTTGACGGATCGCGAGAACGCCCTGCTGGAACTCCTGGCCCGGGCACCGACGACGGCGTTCAGCCGGGCGCACATCCTGTCGACCGTGTTCGGCGACAGCGAGGTCGAGGGCACGGTCGACACGTACGTGCACTACATCCGGCGGAAGACCGACCGTGAGCTCATCACGACGATCCGCGGGACCGGCTACCGGATCGGTTCACCGTGACCCGTGACGCGGACGACGTCGCGGTCCGGCGGTCGGCGGTGCGGATCGGTGTGCAGGTCGCCCTCGTGTCGGCCGGGCTGGTCGTGGTGATCGTCGGCCTCGTGTTCGCGTACGTGCTCTGGCAGTCCACGCCGACCGAGGTACACGAGCAGCACGCGGCGGACACCACGCGGATCTTCGTCGACCGCGACGCGTTGCTCGGCGCCCTGGCCGTGATCGGCGCCGGTGCGGTGCTGCTCGCGGGGCTCGCGACGTGGTTCGTCGCCCGACGTGCGGTCGTGCCGCTGGGGGAGGCGCTGCGGCTGCAGCGAACCTTCGTCGCCGATGCGAGCCACGAGCTGCGCACGCCGCTCACCGTGATGAGTGCGCGGGTGCAGCAGCTGCAGCGCAGGATGTCCGCCGACGACGACCGCACGCCCATCGTCGACGCCCTCCGCGAGGACACGCGGTCGCTCGCGGCGGTGGTGGACGACCTGCTGCGGGCCGCGACGATGGACGGCGACGACGGATCGGCGGCGACGCCGGTGTCCGCCGAGGTCGACGGTGCGGTCGCCGACCTGCAGGTGGTCGCCGAGCAGCGTGCCGTGCGCATCGTGCACGGCGGAGACGGTGGCGACGACGACGGCCTCGTCGACGTGGCGGTCCGGATGTCCGCGACGCCGCTCCGCCGAGCTCTCGTCGCACTCCTCGACAACGCGGTGGGGCACGCTCCGGCGGGTTCCGACGTCGAGGTCCGGGTCACGGCGACGCCACGGACCGTCGAGATCGCGGTGCGGGACCGTGGCGACGGCATCACCGGGATCGACCCGGACCGGGTCTTCGACCGCTTCGCGCACGGGACGCCCGCGGCGGGTCCCGCCGAGCGTCGGACGAGCTACGGTATCGGCCTGGCCCTGGTCCGCGAGATCGCCGTCCGGGCCGGGGGATCGGTCCGTGTCGGCGCCACCGGCCCGGGCGGGACCACGTTCGTGCTCAGTCTGCCGCGGGTGACCGGCGGAGCCGAACCGCCTCGACCGACCCGTCGGTGAGCGCAGCGGAGGACCGCCGGAGCCGCACGGACGTCGCCCCGACGACCACGAGGATCGCGGCGAGGAACACCGTGCTCGTGGTGATCGTGCCGATGCCCAGTCCGCCATCGGACGTCGGCTGCGAGAGCAGGTCTCCCAGCGAAGCGCCGAGCGGCCGGGTGAGCACGTACGCTGCCCAGAAGCACGCGACCCCGTCGACCCGGAGCCCGAAGCGGAGCAGGGCGACCAAGGCGATGCCGCCGGCGAAGAGCAGCAGTGCCGGGAAGTACCCGATACCGGTCTGTTCCCCGATGAGGTCGCCCGCGGCGGTGCCGAGGGCGAAGGTGAACAGGATCGCGAGCCAGTAGAAGGCCTCGCGGCGCACCGTGTCGATCCGGTGGATGGACAGCGTGCCCTCCACCCGGTGCCAGGCGAGGAACACCACGACGAGGCCGACCCCGAACACCGTCGTGCTCAGCCACAGCGGGACGCCGAGCCCGTCCGTGAGGTTGTCCGTGATGCACGTGCCCACGATGCTGATGAGGACGACGGTGACCCAGTAGACCGACGGACGGTAGGAACGTGCGCGGAACTGCAGGACGAGGAACAGCACCAGCACGGCGCCCATCACGACCGTGGTCAGGGGGAGGCCGAGTCCGAGCGTCTCGCTCATCAGGTCGGCGGCCGTCTCACCGACGGTCGTCGCGAGGACCTTGACGATCCAGAACGACGCCGTCGGGTCCGGGACCTTGTTGCGGACGGTGGCGACGTGGGCGGGGGTCGAGCGTGGCATGGGGATCCTTCGCGATCGGGTGGGGGACGAAGTGCTCAGCTGGTGGTGGAACGGCTCCGGCGGCCGCGCCGCGCGCGGACCGCGCCGATGACGACGGGCAGGACCGAGACGACGACGATGACGAGCGCGAGGAGGTCGATGTTGTGCGCCACGAACGGGATGCCGCCGAGCAGGACGCCGACCAGGGTCATGAGGACGACCCACACCGTGCCACCGAGCGCGTTCCACAGCGTGAAGCGGCGCCAGCGCACGTCGGCGGTGCCGGCGGCGAGGGGGACGTACGTGCGGACGACCGGGACGAACCGACCGAGCACGAGCGAGAGGGCGCCGTAGCGCGCGAAGAACGACTCCGCCTCGTGCAACCGCGAGGTCTTCAGCACGCGGGCGTCGTCTCGGAACAGCCGGCGTCCGGCACCGCGCCCGATCCAGAACCCGACCTGGTCGCCGAGGAACGCCGCGACCACCCCGACGACGACGATCTGCCACGCCGTGATGCCGAGTCCGCCCGAGAGGATCGCCGCGGTGACGATCAGGGAGTCACCGGGGAGGAACGGGAAGAGCACGCCGGACTCGATGAACACGACCACGCCGATGCCGAGCAGGACCCAGGGGCCGAAGGCGTGCAGGAGGGAGGCGGCGTCGAGGAGGTGCATGGCGACAGCCTCGGGCGCCGGGGATCAGGATCGTCCAAGAATCGCAGATCGTCGGAAGAGGACGGGGGTCAGCCCGACGACGCGCCGTTCAGCCTGGCCTCTTCCGCGTCGTACCCCGAGCGGACCTGGCGGAGCACGAGGTCGTCGATCTCGTCGGCGTCCCGCATCCGCAGGAGCGTGGCGGCCTTGTGCCGGACGAGTTCGAGCTCGAGGGCGACGGCGGTGTCGTGCCGCTGCAGCGCCGGGTGGTCGTCGTCCGACTCCTCGCGCGCCTGGATGACGTCCAGGTGGGCCTCGTAGTCCTTCCGCACCCGGTCCACGGTGGCCCGGTCCGCCCCGGTGGCACGGGCGAGGCGGGGGAGCGCGTCGAGGGCCTCCTCGATCGCGGTGCGCTCCGCCGTCCGACGCTCCTCGCCCACGGACTCGTCCTCGGGCAGGGCAGCCCGGCGGAGCACCGCCGGCAGGACGAGGGCCTGCCCGACGATCGTGACGACGACCACCCCGGCGGTGACGAAGACGATGAGGTCCCGGTCGGGGAACGCGCCACCGGACTCGAGCGTCCGGGGCACGGCGACGGCCATCGCGAGCGACACGGCTCCGCGGAACCCGGCGAAGCCGCTGACGAGCCGGTCGCGGTGCCCCTCGCGCGGTGCGCCGCCCGAGCGTCGGGTGACGAGCCAGACCGTGCCGCCGGCGGCGTTGAGGAAGGCGAACCGCACGAGCACGAGGACCACCGACACCGCGGCGATCACCCCGGTGGCGCGGAGCAGCTCGGCCGGGTCGAGCGCGCGCGCCGCCACCATCGCCTCGATGCCGACGAGGACGAAGAGCGCGCCGTTCAGGAGGAAGGTCAGGAACGACCAGAACGCCCGGACCTGCTGGCGGGTCTCGGCACGGTCGAGCTTCGGGCCGACCTGGCTGACGACGATCCCCGCCGCGACGACGGCCAGCACGCCGGACGCACCGATCGCCTCGGCGCCGAGGAACGCGACGAAGGGCACGAGCAGCGTCACGAGGTTCTCGAGCACGACGGTGTCGACCCGGCGGAGCACCTGGGTGCCGAGCCACGCCGCGACCAGACCCGCGGCGACACCGCCGAGGTACGACAGCGCGAGCATGCCGGAGACACCCCAGAAGGTCAGCTCCTCGGTGCCGACCGTCACCGCGACCGCGATGCCGTAGACCACGAGGGTGGTGCCGTCGTTCACAAGGCTCTCGGCCCGCAGCACCGTGACGTTCCGTCGCGGCAGCATCTTCGTGAGCACCCCGACCGCGGTGGCGTCGGTCGGTGCGACGGCGGCGCCGAGCACCCAGGCGGGCCCCCACGGCAGGCCGAGCAGGTGGAGCAGCACGGCGACCGCGCCGGCGGTCACCACGACGAGCAGCGTGCCCATCAGGACGATGCCTCGGAGGTTCTTGCGGATCTCGCGCAGCGACGTCGTCAGGCTCTCCCAGTAGAGCAGCGCCGGCAGGAACAGCAGCAGCACGGCGTCGGCGGGGAGCTGCACGCCGGCGAACTCCGGGACGAGGGCGAGCAGCGCGCCGAAGACGAGCAGCAGGACGGGCGGAGCGACCCGGATGCGGTCGGCGATGCCCGCCGTCAGCGCGATGGCGAGGCCGAGCACGACCACCAGTTCAGGTCCGAGCACGCATTCCTCCTCGTGGGGTCGGACCGGATGCGGCCGACACCCCAGTCAACGCGCTCGCGGCTGACGGTGCCGTCGGCCACCCGTGACCGGTAGCGTCACGCACGTGACCGACGCGCAAGACCCCGACCACCTGCTCCCGCTCGACGTCGTGTCCATCGGGCACCGGCTGGTCGTTCCGGACCTGCACCGTCCCGTGGCTGCCGTCGTCGAGGAGGGAACGGTCGTGCGGTGGCTGACCTGGCCGACCGCTCCGCTGCCCGACCGGGCCGTCGAGGAGGCCGAGGCCTGGCCCACGGGCGAGGGCGTGTGGGTCGTCTACTCCTCGGACGGCATCGACGAGGTCACCCGGACCGCGGTGCACCTCGACCCGGACCGCGTCGGCGCCGCCGTCGACCTCGGGGACCGGAGAGTCGTCGCCGCGGAAGCCGGAGGCCTCTGGCTCGCCGATCCCCGTGATGCATCGACGTGGATGGCTGGCACGACGATCGACGACGACGAGGACCTCGCGGCGTTGGTCGATTCCGATCTCCAGTGGGCAGAGGCCGACCCGTTCTGGCCCGACCCAGCGGCCTGGACCGAGCCTGACGACGACGAAGACGACGCGGACGACGCACCCTGGCCCGACGACGACCTCGAGGCGGGTGCCGACCACGACCCGGACGACGACGGGACGAGGGTCATGACCGCGTACCAGTGGTCCATCGGCTTCGGCGACACGGAGGACGACTCCACCGACGGTGACGGCGCCGCCGACGCAGCGGAACCGCCAGGCCCGCCGTCGCCGACGCCGCCCACCGAGCTCGTCCGCGTCGCGCCGGACGGCACCCGCACGACCATCGCTGTCGACCACCTCGTCGAGGACGTGAGGGTCGAGGGTGACCGGATGACCCTGCGGTTCCACCGAACGGGTCCGGACCTCGTACCCCGTGCGTCCGGCTCCCGGGACGTCGTCTACCGGCCGCGCGAGGTCGTCGTCGAGGTGTCCGGCGGCCTGCCGGTCACGATCGACACCGACGCCCTCGACTCGGTCCCGGTCGAGGACCCGGTCGAGTGGGAGCGGTCGGTCGAGGAGCGCGAGGCCCGTCGCGCCCCGTGGATCGAGCGCATCGACCTCACGGGCGTCGACGGCACGCGGTGGCCCCGGTGGGACGCGGACACCGTGGGCCGCGCACGCAGCGTCGCCCGGCTCGTGGAGGAGTTCGCACACCTCGCCGACCCGGTGATCGTCTGGTCGCGCGGCGTCGACGGACCGCGACGCGCCAGGAGCGACTACCGAGAGGTCCGCGTCGAGGTCGAGGGCGACTGGCCCGTGACCGAGGTCGTGGTGTCGTTCGAGCACACGGCGGTCCCCTTCCTCCGACTCCGCCGCCGCTACCGGGTGTTCGACGACACCGGTCGTCCCGTCGACCACGGCTACGTGACGGTGTACCTCGAGGAAGCGATCGCGACCGGCCACATCCCGCCCCGCAGCACCGCGGTCGACGGCGTCCTCGACATGTGACGCCTGCCGTCGACGGGCCCGTCCGCGGTAGCGTGCGGGCATGAGCGACGACACCACCGACCACCAGGAGCGCACCGCGATCGTCACCGGGGGCGGGAGCGGCATCGGCCGTTCCGCCGCCCTCGCGCTGGCGGCCGACGGGTGGACGGTCGTGGTCGCCGGTCGGCGCGCGGAGCCGCTCGACGAGGTCGCGGCGCAGTCTCCCCGCATCGTCCCGATCGTCGCCGACGTCTCGGCCGAGGCGGACGTCCGGCGCCTCTTCGACGAGACCGTGCAGCGCTTCGGTCGACTCGACCTGCTCTTCAACAACGCCGGCACCGGCGCACCGGCGACCCAGTTCGACGAGCTCACGCTCGACACCTGGAACGCGGTGCTGTCGGTGACGCTCACCGGCTCGTTCCTCTGCGCCCGCGAGGCCTTCCGGATCATGCGGACCCAGACGCCGCAGGGTGGCCGGATCATCAACAACGGCTCGATCTCCGCGCACGCACCGCGTCCGCTGTCCGCGCCCTACACGGTCGCCAAGCACGCGGTGGCCGGACTCACGAAGCAGCTCCAGCTCGACGGGCGCCCCTTCGGCATCGCCTGCGGGCAGATCGACATCGGCAACGCCGCCACCACGATGGGGTCCGGCGCCGCGGACGGCACGCTCCAGGCGGACGGCTCGACGCGCCCCGAGCCGACGATGGACGTCGCCGAGACCGGCCGTGCGGTCGCGTACATGGCCAGCATGTCGGCCGGCACGAACGTGCCGAACCTGACGGTGATGCCGACCGCCATGCCGTTCGTCGGTCGCGGCTGACGACGGACTGGAGGCGCGGGACGGATCCGCCCCGCGCCTCCAGCCCGTCATCCGGTCACGTCAGTGACCGCAGCCCGCGTCGATCAGTCGTGGAACGTCTCGATGGAGGCGCCCAGGGAGTTGAGCCGCTCCTGCAGCTGCTCGTAGCCGCGGGCGATGATGCCCACGTTGCGCAGGACGCTCTCGCCCTTGGCGGCGAGCATCGCGAGCAGGATGACCACCGCGGGGCGCAGCGCCGGCGGGCAGCTGACCTCGGCGCCGGAGAAGTGCGTCGGCCCGGTCACGTCGAGACGGTGCGGGTCGCGCAGGGTCACGCTCGCGCCGAGGCGGGTGAGGTCGAGCAGGTGGATCGCACGCCCCTCGTAGACCCAGTCGTGCACGAGCGTCGTGCCCTCGGCCATCGCGGCGATGACGACGAAGAACGGCAGGTTGTCGATGTTCAGACCCGGGAACGGCATCGCGTGGATCTTGTCGATCGGCGCGTGCAGCTCGGACGGGTGCACCGTGATGTCGACCAGGCGGGTGCGGCCGTTCGCGGCGGGGTACTCCGGCGAGACGTCGAAGCGCAGGCCCATCTCGGCCAGGGTCGCGAGCTCGATCTCGAGGAACTCGATCGGGGCCCGCGTGACGGTGAGCGTGGAGTCGGTGACGATGCCGGCGGTCAGCAGGCTCATCGCCTCGACCGGGTCCTCGCTCGGCCAGTAGTCCACGACCTCGTCGATGCGGCTCTTGCCGGTGATGCGGAGGGTCGTCGTGCCGATGCCATCGATGCGGACGCCGAGGAGCTCGAGGAAGAAGCAGAGGTCCTGCACCATGTAGTTCGGGCTGGCGTTCCGGATGACGGTCTCGCCGTCGCGGGCGGCCGCGGCGAGGATCGCGTTCTCGGTGACGGTGTCGCCGCGTTCGGTGAGCACGACGGACTTCGTGGGGACGTGCTGGCTCGCGACGCCGACCTCGTACCAGCCGGAGGTCGCCTCGACGTCGACGCCGAAGGGACGGAGCGCGATGAGGTGCGGCTCGACCGTGCGGGTCCCGAGGTCACAGCCGCCCGCGTAGGGGAGGCGGAACGACTCGTAGCGGCCGCTGAGCGGGCCGAGGAACATCAGGACACTCCGGGTCCGGCGGGCGGCGTCGGCGTCGATGGCGTCGAGGTGCAGGTCGGACGGGGCGACGATCTCGAGGGTCTCGCCGTCCTCGGACCACGTGACGCTGGCGCCGAGGCTGCGGAGCACGTCGATGATGCGGTCGACCTCGACGATGCGCGCGACCTTGTGCAGGCGGGTGACACCGCGGTTCAGCAGCGAGGCGCAGAGCAGGGCGACGGCGGCGTTCTTGCTGGAGTTCACCGCGATCGACCCGCTGAGCTTCCGACCGCCCTGCACGCGGAGGTGCGCACGCTGCGGGGCACCGCCGATGGAGACGATCTGCTGGTCGAGGGCGTCGCTGATGCGGGTGAGCATCTCGAGGGACAGGTTCTGCCCACCCTGCTCGATGCGGTTGATCGCGCTCTGGCTGGTGCCGACGCGTTCGGCGAGCTGGGCCTGGGTCATGCTGCGGCCCTTGCGTGCGCCCCGGATCAGGGCGCCGACCTCGCGGAGCGGTGCCGGGGTCCCCGCGGGGGTCGGCGTGACGACGGTGGTGGTGTCGGACATGGCGCCAACGTAACACGCTCATGAGATAAAACCCGGGGGACAACACCCAGGAATCTCCAGGGCGCAGCAGGAATACACCGTCTGTGAGACTTTAGGCGCCGACCGTTGTCCAAGGGTCGACGCTCCACGCGAGCCTACGGGGACGTGAAGGTGCCCCGGACGATCGAGTCGCCGGAGTGCGCGGGCTTGCCGTCGTCGGGCTCCGCCGACACGTCGACGACCGGGTAACGCGCGAGGTCCATGCCGGCCGGCACCCGGAACCGCCCACGGTCCCCGTCGAGGTACCCGACGCTCACCAGGCCCTTGAGGTCGGTCTGCATCATCCAGACCTCGCGGAGGGCCCCGGCGTCCCCGTTCCGGTCGCCGTCACCGTGCACGTCGACGACGAGGGTCAGTCGCCCGTCGCGGTCGCGCTCGAGCTCCGCGTTGCCGCGGGCGCCGGACCAGCTCGGGAGCGCACTGAGGTCCGTGGACGCGACGACGGTCTCGCCGCTGCCGGCCCCCGGCACGACGCCGGTGACCACGCCGATGCCCACGAGGAGTGCGAGGACGCCGATGCCCGCCGCGACGACCCCGGCGATCGTGCGTCGGCGACGACGGACCGCGGTCCCGCGGCCCGCACGCGGGCCGCCAGCGGGTCGGTCGGCCGGACCGGCCGGCCGCGGTGCCGGAGCCGGAGCGACCGGGTGTGGGACCGACGGGGCGGGGTCGACCCGCGCCTCCCGGTCGGCGTCCTGCTCGGCGCGGACCGCGGCCTGGATGCGGTCCCAGACGCGCTCCGGCGGGGCCACCAGCTCGAGGTCCGCGATCGACCGCGTGACCGCGGCCACGCGCTGGAACTCCGCGACCGCGTCGCGGCAGACGGCGCATGCGGCCAGGTGCGCCGCGACGTCGTCGTCGGCGACCGTGTCGGTGACCGCGAGCATCGCCAGCGTCTCGTCGTCGACGTGCTTCATTCGATCACCTCCAAACGTGTTCGGAGCCGAGCCAGACTCCGATGGATGTGGCTCTTCACCGTGCCGAGGGGCAGGTCCAGCCGTTCCGCGATCTCACGATGGCTGAGGTCCTCCCAGAACGCCAACCGCATGACCTTCCGCGGGACCTCGTCGAGCCGGTCGAGCTCGCCGGCGACGAGCGCGCGTTCGGCCAGGTCGAACGCGGGTTCGGGGGCGGCGGTGGTCTCCTCGACGACGACGGGGTCGGCAGCGCTCGCGTGTCGCTGCCGGTCGTTCAGGGCGTCGGTGATGCAGTTCCGGGTGATGCCGACGAGCCAGGCGCCGAGCGGGGCCCTCGTGGGGTCGTACCGCGCACTGTGCCGCCAGGCCTTGACGAAGACCTGCTGGGTGACGTCCTCGGCCGCGCTCGGGTCGGCGAGCGCCCGGAGGGCGAGGGAGTGGACGAGTGGCGACCAGCGCTCGTAGGCAGCGCGCAGAGCGGGTTCGCCCCCGGCACTGAAGGCGTCGGAGAGCTCGCTGTCGTCCGGGAGGATGGCCGTCACGTCTTCCTGTCGCTGGTGCGGTCGTCGTCGACCGCGCACTCCGATCGTACGGGTCAGGACCCGATCGGTGTGGCGGTGATGACGAGGTTGCTCTCGTAGTGGTGGGTGGTGGTGTCGAACTTCCCGCCGCAGGTGACGAGCACGAGTTGGCGCGGTCCGTCCGTCCGGAACACCGACGCCCACGGCAGACCGCGCTTCTCGAGCAGGTCGACGGAGGTGATGCGCCACCGCGTGTCGGCGCCGTCCGTGTCGGTGAGGGTGACGGTCGTGCCGTCGGGGACGTCGCGCAGGTGGGCGAACGGTCCGACGCCGTACCCGACCGCGTCGACGTGGGCCGCGATCACCACGGCCCCCGCCGTCGAGGACGGGGCCGCGCCGTACCGGTACCAGCCGGCCGTGGCCGGGTCCGGTGGCAGGGCCATGGCGCCCTGCTCGTCGACGCCCTCGGGACGGACCGGGGCGGTGACGCCCGCCCAGTCGACCGTGATGCGGTCCGGGGCAGCCGCGGTCGTGACGGGCGGCAGGGTGGCCGCCTGCTGCGGGACCGCCGTCGAGAAGGCGGACGGCACCGGCGTGGGTGCCGCGGGGACGAGCGAGGGGTGCCCGCCGGGGGAGGGGGACCCGGCCGACGAGCACCCGGTCAGGAGGGCCGTGGCCACCGCGGCGACGACGAGCGTCGCCGCGGTGGTCCGTGCCGTTCGGGCGGTGTTCAGCGTCCCGAGTCCGCTCGGCGGTCCGCCGTCGCCAGCTGGCGGCGACGGAGGACGACGGCACCGACGGCGACGGCCGCCGCGAGGGCCGCGGCACCGCCGATGAGCGGTGCGCTGTCGACCCGGTTCGTGGCCACGAGACCGGCGTTGCCCGCGGGGACCCCGTTCGGCGTGCCACCGAGGTTCGAGATCGTCTGCGTGGCGAGCGCCAGGGTCTTGTCGTCCAGGCTGCCCCAGGCGTACACGATCGTGTCGGCGCCGGCGGTGACCGCGACGTCGGCCGGGCCGATCACCGGGTCGGTCGTGCCGGTGGCCGCGACCGAGGCCGAGACGGTGCCGGCGGGGAGCTCGAGCGCCTGCTCGTCCGGGTTCGACAGGTTGCTGACGACGGCCTTGCCGCCGGCCAGGACGTCCACCGCCGGGGCGGCGGCGACGTGCCGGACGATCAGGCGTCCCTGCCCGGCCGGGGTGGCCGAGGTGTCGTTGGTGAACAGGGTCGCCGTGGGGGAGCCGTCCGTCTTGTCGTGGGCGACGGCGGTGTAGTTCGCACCGGCCTGCAGCGTGACGTCGACCGGTCCGATGATCGGCTTCGACGCGTCGGTCGCGTCGGATGCCGTGATCGCGATGCTGTGTGCACCGGCCGGCACCATCATCGGTCCGGCGAGGGTGCCCGGCTTGAAGTCGTCGAGGGCGCGCTTGCCGTCGAGGTACACGTCGACCGTGACGGCCGGCACGGCGTGCAGGACGGACAGGGTGGCGTCCCCGGACGCGGCGGTCGCCGCGGTCGCGGGCATCACCGCGGCTGCTGCTGCGAACAGGACGCCGGCGGTCAGGCCGGTGGCGAGTGTCTTGCGCATCGAAGGTCTCCTTCTGGCCCGGTGGGCCGGTACGGGCGACGTCGTCGTCGACGTCGTACGGGCACTACCGCCGAGACCCCCGCCGTGGATGCACCCGGTTGCTGAGACCTTCCTGGAGTGGGGTACACGCCGCTAACGCACGGCACGTGTGGGCCGATAGTCCTCCGTGCAGCCCACGGACGGGCAGCATCCCGCCCCACGGACGGCGGCGGGACGATCGAGAACCAGGACGGGCCATGATCGTCGTCACACGACTGAACGGCAGCGGATTCGCTGTCAACCCCGATCTCGTGGAGCGCATCCAGGAGACGCCGGACACGACGCTCATCATGGTGGACGGCGCCAAGTACATCGTCCGCGAGTCGATGGCCGACGTCATCGACCTCATCGCCGCGTACCGGGCGCGCATCGTCGGCATGGCGTACGGCACCGACACCGCCGCCCACGACGCCACCGGCCCCCAGCCGACGCTGGCCGCGGTCGCCCCGATCCACCCCGTGTCGTCCGACCGGGCATCCCGCTCGCAGGACGGGGGTCGTTGACGTGGACATCGCGACGATCATCGGCATCCTCCTCGCCTTCGGCGCCCTGTTCGGCATGGTCGAGATGGAGCACGTCGAGCTGGCCGGCCTGTTCCTGCCCGCGCCGATGCTGCTCGTCTTCGGCGCGACGATCGGCTGTGGCATCGCCAGTACGACGCTCAAGGACGCCATCGCGAGCTTCAAGGCCGTCCCGAAGGCGTTCACGGGCAAGGTCACCCCGCCGCAGTCGGTCATCGACGACGTCGTCGGGTTGGCGGAGACCGCCCGCGCGAACGGCCTGCTCGCGCTCGAGCAGGAGGCCGACAAGCACGACGACCCCTTCATGAAGAAGGCGCTGCAGAACATCGCGGACGGCACCGACGGCGACGAGCTGCGGATCCTGCTCGAGGACGAGATCGAGTCGAACGCCGCACCGGTCCGGTCGGCCAGCTCGTTCTTCATGGGGCTCGGCGGGTTCGCCCCCACCGTCGGGATCATCGGCACGGTCGTGTCGCTCACCCACGTGCTCGCGAACCTCGGCAAGCCCGACGAGCTCGGTCCCCTCATCGCGAGTGCGTTCGTCGCGACGCTCTGGGGCCTGCTGACGGCGAACTTCCTGTGGCTGCCGATCGGCGGCAAGCTCCGCAAGCTCGCGCAGCTCGAGGCCGACCGCCAGACGCTGCTCATGGAGGGCCTCCTCGCCGTGCAGGCGGGCAGCCAGCCGCGCCTGCTCGGGGAACGTCTGACCGCGATGGTCCCGCCGGCCGCACGCGGTGGCGAGGCCAAGGCTGGCAAGGGGAAGTCCGGCAAGGGCAGCGACGCGGGCGCCGACGACCAGCAGCTGGCGGCCTGACCGTGAGCGCGAACCCCCGCGGCCGCGGTCGCGGCCGCTCGAAGAAGTCCCACGACGAGGCGGAGCACCCCGACGAGCGCTGGATGGCGTCCTACATGGACATGATCACCGTGCTGATGTGCATGTTCCTCGTGCTCTTCGCGATGTCGACGGTCGACCAGCAGAAGTACATCCAGCTGAAGAACTCGCTCGCCACGGGCTTCGGCGAGGTCAAGTCGCAGAAGATCGACACCGCGTCCGGGACCGTCGTGACGAAGGACGAGGTGAAGGACGGCTCCGGCTACTCCGTCGACAAGTCGCAGGCGGACCACTCGACCGCGTCGTCCGGCACGAAGGACACGAACGTCGACCCGGCGTCCACCGTCGTCCCGAAGACCGCGACGAAGGCGGACGTCCAGGCGGCGCAGCAGGAGCTCGACGACCTGCAGGCGATCGAGCAGGCCATCAAGGCGAACCTCGCGAAGGCCGGGCAGACGTCGAACGTGCAGTTCACGGTCGACGCGCGCGGCCTCACCGTGCGGCTCGTCGGCAGCGAGACGTACTTCACCACGAACAGCGCCGACCTGTCCGACCAGGCGAAGCGGATCATGGACGCGATCGCCCCGGTGCTGAAGACGAGCGGCCACGACGTCAGCGTCGAGGGGCACGCCGACCAGCGGAACTCGACGGCACCGTACGCGACGAACTGGGAACTCAGTGCCGCCCGCGCGACCGGGGTGCTCCGTGACCTGGTGGAACGCGGCGGGATGCCGGCCGACCACGTCCAGAGCGTCGGGTTCGGGTCGAGTCGTCCGCTGGCGAAGGGCGGGACGGACGCCGACCTCACGCTGAACCGGCGGGTCGACATCGTGGTGCTCTCGAACCAGGACCAGGACGTCAGTGCCCTGATGCCGGCCCTGGCGAAGGCGCAGGACGGAGCACGGACCGGCTGAGCGAACGACCGCCCGCCCGCCCCCAGAAGGAGGCACAGCCGCGGCACAGCACTGACGGGTCCGGCACAGCGGACCGATAGACGCACCCGTGACCGAGACCCTGCCAGCGCCCGAGGTGTACGACTTCGCGCGCCCGTCGACGCTCGCCCGCGAGCACGCCCGGGTCCTCGAGCTCGCCTTCGAGACCTTCGCGCGCCAGTGGGGCACCCAGCTGACGGCGAAGGTCCGCGCGGTGAGCCAGGTCACCTGCGAGCAGGTCCAGATGACGACGTACGACGAGTACGCCGCGTCCCTGCCCGCGCTCACGGGCATGGTCCTGCTGCCGATCGCGGACGTGGTGCCGAAGGGCGTCCTGCAGGTGCCCCTCGACGCCGCCCTCACCTGGGTCTCGCACGCGCTCGGCGCCTCGAAGCCGCTGCCGACACCGGACCGGACGTTCACCCCGATCGAGCAGGCGCTCGTCCGCAAGATCGTCGAGGACGCCCTCGACGACCTCCGCTACTCGTTCGGCGGGCTGCTCGCGCACGACGTCACCGCGGGCGGGTTCCAGTTCAACTCGCAGTTCGCCCAGGCCGCCCAGAAGGGCGACCTCATGATCGTCGCCTCGTTCACGATCCGCGTCGGGGAGCGCGTCGCCCCCGGCACCCTCGCGCTGCCGGCCGACGCGGTGCTGCCGCAGCTCGGCGAGACCGCCACGCACGTCTCACCAGCCGACGCCCGCGCCCTCGTCGACGCGCAGCTCGCCTCCGTCCCGGTGGGCGTCAGCCTGCGGTTCGCGCCCGCCACGGTCCTGCCGTCGCAGGTCCTCCGCCTGGCCGTCGGCGACGTCCTGCCGCTGCCGCACCCGCAGCACCGTCCCCTCACCATCGCGGTCGACGGCGAGCCCGTCGGCACCGCCGCCGTCGGCGCGAACGGCTCGCGCCTCGCCGGCATCGTCGTCACCACCACATCGGAGCAGCCCGCATGACCGTCACGACCACCCTCCACACGCAGGCGGCCGAGGCACTCGCCGCGCAGCTCCCGACGGCCGCGCCGCTGACCGCGGTGGCCCAGCCAGGAGGCGCGACACCCGTCGCCCTCGAAGCGGCCGGTGACGCCGTGGTCGCGTCCTTCGTCGGCGGCCTGTCGGCCGACCTCGTCCTCGTGCTCACCGACCTCGAGGCCGTCGTCGCCGCCGGTGGCACCGACCACGGGATCGTCGACGTCACCGACGTGCTGCGGCCGTCGCTCGAGGCCGCCGCCGGTGTCCTCGGCGTCGGCGTCCTCGGCGACGCGCGGCGCGAGTCGGCCTCTGCGCTCCTCGCCGACCCGGACACGGTCGTCTTCGAGCTGACCGCCGGTGGCGTCCCCGGCGGCTGGTTCGCCCTGCGCGTCCGCGAGAACGGCACCGTGTCGGCGTCCGCCGTCCAGGCGCCGGTGCTCGGCATGCCCGCCGGGAACCTCGGCCGGATCAACAACGTCGAGATGACCCTGACGGTCGAGATCGGCCGCACCCGGATGTCCGTCCGCGACGTGCTCGGCATGGAGCCCGGCGCGGTCGTCGAGCTCGACCGCAGCGCCGGCGCCCCCGCCGACGTGCTGCTGAACGGCCGGCTCATCGCGCACGGCGAGGTCGTCGTCGTCGACCAGGACTACGCGGTCCGGATCACCAAGATCCTCGACGTCGCCGAGAGCGTCTGAGCCCCGACGTGGACACCGCCGTCATCGTCCTCCGCGTCGCGCTCTCGCTCGGCGTCGTGCTCGCGCTCATGTGGGTGCTGCACCGTCGCGTCGCGAAGAGCGGCCTGGTCGGGAGCAAGACCAAGGGGCGCCGCTCGGCCTCGGTCGAGGTCGTCGGGCGTCAGGGCATCGGCGGCAAGGCGAGCGTCGTCGTGGTCGACGTCGAGGGCGAGCGCCTCGTGCTCGGTGTCTCCGAGCACGGTGTCGCACTGCTCACCAGCGGGCAGGCGCCCGCGCCGGAACTCACCATCGTGACCGGACCCGTGACGCTGCCCGTGCGTCCGACCCCGTCGGCCGAGCGGTTCGGTCAGGAACTCGCGCAGCAGACGGCAGCCGCCCCGTCCCTCCCGTCCGACGCGGCGCAGCCGCTGCCGATGCGCCCCCGCAACCGTCGCGCGCAGCGTGCCGCACTGCCGACCGCCCAGCAGCTGCAGGGGTCGATCCTGTCCGCCGACACCTGGCGGCAGGCCGCCTCGGCGCTCCGGAACCGGCGGGCCGGGTGACCGCGGCGCGGACCGGACGTCTGATCGCCCTCCTGCTGCTGGGGGTGACGGTCGTGGCCGGCTTCCTCATGCTCACCGCCACCGGCGCCCACGCGGCCGGCGTCGTCCAGCCGACCGCTCCCGCCACGCCCACGGCGCCCGCGACCGGTGACTTCAGCGTCAGCGTGAACGGACCGGACGGCACCCCGTCGTCCGCCGTCGTCACGCTGATCGGGATCACGCTGCTGAGCGTCGCGCCCGCCCTGATGCTCATGATGACGTCGTTCACGAAGATCTTCGTCGTGCTCGCGATGACCCGGAACGCCCTGGCGCTGCAGTCCATCCCGCCGAACCAGGTGCTCGCGGGCCTCGCGCTGTTCCTGTCCCTGTTCGTCATGGCGCCCGTGCTCGGCCACATCAACGACGACGCCCTGCAGCCCTACCTCGCCGGGCACCTCGACTTCGCCCAGGCCGTCGAGATCGGGACGAAGCCGCTCCGGACCTTCATGCTGCACCAGACGCGTGAGGAGGACGTGGCGCTCATCACCCGTGCCGCCGGGCAGGACAACCCGAAGTCGATGGCCGACGTCCCGATGACGACGGTGATCCCCGCGTTCGTGATCTCCGAGCTCCGCAGCGCCTTCATCATCGGGTTCGTCATCTTCATCCCGTTCCTGGTGATCGACCTCGTCGTCTCGGCGGCGCTCATGTCGATGGGCATGATGATGCTCCCGCCGGTCATGATCTCGCTCCCGTTCAAGATCCTGCTGTTCGTCCTCGTCGACGGGTGGGGGCTCATCATCAAGTCCCTCATCGAGAGCTACCAGGTGGTGCACTGATGGACCAGCAGGCCGTCATCGACCTCACGCTGCAGGCGCTCCTGGTGTCGGCGAAGCTCGCCGCGCCCGTGCTCGTGACCTCGCTCGTCGTGGGCTTCGCGATCTCCCTGTTCCAGTCGGTCACGCAGATCCAGGAGGTCACGCTCTCCTTCGTGCCGAAGGCCGTCGCCGTCGCGATCGCGCTGGTCGTCTGCGGCAACTGGATGATCTCGGAGATGGTCGGGTTCACCCACGCCGCCTTCGACATGATCCCCAAGCTCCTGGGGTCCGGCTGATGGAGCTGTCGATCGATGCCGACCGCCTCGAGGCGACCATGCTCGCCGGCGTGCGCCTCGTCGCCTTCTTCGTGATCGCCCCGCCGTTCTCGTACCGGGCGTTCCCGGCGACGGTGAAGGTGATCCTCGGCATCGGGCTGGCCATCGGCGTCGCCCCGCGGGTCGCGGTCGGCTACGAGTCGCTCGAGACCGGGCCGTTCCTGCTCGCGCTCCTCACCCAGCTGCTCGTCGGGCTGGCCCTCGGCTTCCTGGTGTTCCTCGTCTTCGCCGCGGTGCAGTCGGCCGGCGCGCTCGTCGACCTGTTCGGCGGGTTCACGCTCGCGCAGGCGTACGACCCGCAGTCGCAGGTGAACGGCGCACAGTTCACGCGGCTGTTCCAGATGGCGGCGCTGGCGCTCCTGTTCGCCTCCGGCGGGTACCAGCTCATCGTCGCCGGGCTCGTGCGGTCCTTCGACGCGGTGCCGCTGACCGGCACGTTCGACCTCGGTGGCCTGGCGTCCGTGCTCGTCACCGCCCTGACCCAGATGTTCCTGTCGTCGCTGCAGATCGCCGGCCCGCTCGTGGTCGTGCTGTTCCTCGCCGACGTCGGGCTCGGGCTGCTCACCCGTGTGGCCCCGGCGCTCAACGCCTTCCAGATGGGCTTCCCGATCAAGATCGGCCTGACCGTCGTCTTCGCCGGGGCGCTCTTCATGGCCCTGCCGTCCGTCGTGTCGTCGCTCACCGGCGACGCGGTCGCCGCGATCACCGGACGGGGGTGACGACGTGTCCGACAGCGGGGAACGGTCCGAACAGGCCACCCAGAAGCGCATGCGCGAGGTCCACCAGAAGGGCCAGATCGGTCGCTCGCAGGACCTCGGCGCGTGGATCGGCATCGCCGTCGCGGCGCTCATGATGCCGTCCGCGATCGGCAACGCCGCCGCGGCGGGATCGTCGCAGCTCCGGTCCGTGCAGCGCGTCATCGCCGACCCCACCATCGGCACGATGAACGCCGTCTTCCACGAGGCCCTCGCCTCGCTCGGCGGAACCCTCGGCCCGATGCTCGCCGTCGTCGCCGTCGCCGTGCTCGCCGCGGCCGTCGCGCAGGGCGGCGTGCACATCCGGAAGCTGACGCCGCAGCCCGAGCACTTCGACCCGATCCAGGGCCTGAAGCGGGTGTTCGGCACCCAGGCGCTCTGGAACGGGTGCAAGGCGCTCCTCAAGACGGCCGTCGTGGGCCTCGTCCTCTGGACGGCCGTGCAGGCGCTCGTCCCGGTCCTCATGACGAGCGGATCGCTCCCGCTGTCGGCGGTGCTGGACGCCGCGGCCGCCGGCACGGGCACGCTGCTGCGGGCTGCGATCGTCGCCGGGCTGGTCCTCGCCGCGCTCGACGTCTTCGTCGTGATCCGCCGCAACCGCAAGCGCACGATGATGACCAAGCGCGAGGTCAAGGACGAGAACAAGCACGCCGAGGGCGACCCGCTCGTGAAGTCGCAGCGTCGGTCACGCCAGCTCGCGATGAGCCGGAACCGGATGGTGCAGGCGATCGGCACGGCGGACGTCGTCATGACCAACCCGACGCACTACGCCGTCGCCCTGTCGTACGAGCCGGGCAGGTCCGCGCCGCGCGTCGTCGCGAAGGGCGCCGGACCGATCGCCGCGATGATCCGCGACAAGGCGCTCGAGGCCCGGGTGCCGATCGTGCAGGACGTGCCGCTCACCCGGGCGCTGCACGCGGCGTGCGAGCTCGGGCAGGAGGTGCCGGTCGACCTCTACACGCCGGTCGCCCGTGTCCTGTCGTTCGTCATGGCGCTGAAGGCCAGGGGAGCGGCGGCCGGCACCCACGCCCCGCCGCGGCCGACCACCCCGGACGAGGTCGCGACGGTCATCGACCCGGCCACCATCGGCGGCGACCTCCGGCCCCGGAAGCTCCGCACGCCACGACCCGATCCCGTCCCGTCCGCCACCGCCACCGCCACCGCCACCGCCACCGAGGGAGTCCCCGCATGAACCGCACGGACCTGCCGAAGCTCGCCGTCCCGGTCTTCATCGTCGGCATCATCCTGCTGCTGATCCTGCCGGTGCCGTCGTTCCTGCTCGACTTCCTCATCATCTGCAACATCCTGCTGGCGCTGGTGATCCTGCTCACGACGCTGTTCGTGAAGAAGCCGCTCGACTTCTCGGTGTTCCCGTCGCTGCTGCTCGTCGCGACGCTGTTCCGGCTCGGCCTCAACGTCGCGTCGACCCGCCTCGTGCTCGGCGAGGGGTTCGCCGGCGACGTCATCCAGGCGTTCGGCCACGTCGCCGTCTCCGGGTCGATCATCATCGGCGCGGTGATCTTCCTGATCCTCGTCGTCATCCAGTTCGTCGTCGTGACGAAGGGTGCCGAACGCGTCGCCGAGGTCGGGGCCCGGTTCACCCTCGACGCGATGCCCGGCAAGCAGATGGCGATCGACGCGGACCTCAACGCCGGGCTCATCACCGACGCCCAGGCCAAGGAGCGCCGTGCCGCGGTCTCCGCCGAGGCCGACTTCTACGGCGCGATGGACGGTGCGTCGAAGTTCGTCAAGGGCGACGCGATCGCCGGCATCCTGATCATCGTCATCAACCTCGTCGGCGGCATTGCGATCGGCATGGTGCAGAACGGGCTGTCGATCACCGACGCCCTGTCGAAGTACGGCATCCTCACCATCGGCGACGGGCTCGTCACGCAGATCCCCGCGCTGCTCATGGCGGTGTCGACGGGCATGATCGTCACCCGCTCCGGTGCGGAGACCGAGATCGGCGCGTCCGCGACGACGCAGCTCACCCAGTCGCGGAACGCCCTCGCGATCGCGGGCGTCGCCGCGATCGCGATGGGGTTCATCCCGGGCATGCCGATCGTCCCGTTCCTCGTCATCGGTGCGACCCTGCTCGTCGTCGCGTGGCGCCTCGGGCAGACCGCGAAGCGCGAGGCGGCGGCACTCGCCCAGCAGGAGGCCGCCGCGTCCGCCGCCCCGAACGCCGACACCCCCGAGGACCTCATCGAGCAGATGCGCGTGCACGCCCTCGAGATCCTGCTCGCCCCCGACCTGGTCGACATGGTCTCCGGCGCCTCCGACGACCTGCTCGGCCGGGTGCGGGCGCTCCGCCGGAAGATCGCGATCGACATGGGGATCGTCGTGCCGCCGGTCCGCACCCGCGACAGCATCGAGCTCCCGCCGTCGACGTACGCCATCCGGATCGCCGGCGTCGAGGCCGGCCGGGGCACCGCTCCGTCGCGCAGCGTGCTCGCCCTGGGGGACCACCTCGAGGGACTCCCCGGTGAGACCACCGTCGAACCGGTCTTCGGGCTCGCCGGCAAGTGGGTGCCGGCCGAGCTCCGGCACGCCGCCGAGATGACCGGCGCGACCGTGATCGACCGCGTCTCCGTGCTCGTCACCCACCTGCAGGCGATCATCGGCGACAACGCCGCGAGGCTCCTCACCCGCGAGGACGTCAAGGTCCTCACCGAGGGGGTCAAGCAGGTCAACCCCGCGGCCGTCGAGGAGCTCGTCCCGGGGATGCTCTCGCTCGCCGAGCTCCAGCGGGTGCTGCAGGGACTCCTCGTCGAGCGGGTCCCGATCAACGACCTCGGCCGGATCTGCGAGGGACTCACGCTCCGCGCCAAGGTGTCGACCGACCCCGAAGGGCTGGTGGAGGCCGCCCGCGCATCGCTCGGCCCGGCACTCCCCGCCCGGTACCTCGACGCCGGCACGCTCCGGGTGATCATGATCGACCCGCTGCTCGAGCAGTCGATGCTCGAGGGGCTCCGACCGTCCGAGCACGGGACCCAGATCGTCCTCGACGCGCACCGCATCGAGCAGGTCCTGGGGTCGCTCCGCGACGCCGTGCGCTCGGTGGAGGACCAGGGGCTGTCCGCCGTCCTGGTCTGCGCCCCGCAGCTCCGACCGGCCGTGCACCGCATGGTCTCGGCCCAGTCGAACGGCCTGCCGGTGCTCTCCTACCAGGAGGCCACCGCCGCGGGCTCCACCATCGAGACCGTGGGAGTGGTCCGTGCCGCCGACCCGATTGCAGCGTAACGGCGCCACGCTCGACCAGCTCCGTGACGCCGTCCGCGCGGAGTTCGGTCCGGCGGCGCGCATCGTCGCCGCCGAGCGCGTGACGACCCCCGGCATCGGCGGCCTCTTCCGCAAGGCGCACGTCGAGGCGACCGTCGAGGTCCCCTCGCCCGAGGACGTCCCGACCGCGCGCGTCGCCATCAGCGACTCGCCGGTGCAGCGGGTGGGGATCGCCGCACTCCTGGCCGACGCCGAGGCCGCTGAGGCGCGCATCGCCGGGCACGACGGGACCGCCTCGACGCGCGCTGACGCGTTCGCATCGGTGCTCGACGGTTTCGTCGCCGACGGGATCACGGGGAGCGCTGCGCACCCGACGCGTGGACTGCCGGAGGCGGGGACCGGCGAGCCGGGTGGGTCGCGCCTCCAGGACGACACCGGCCTGCCGGTCGCGTCGGTCCTGCCGCTCCAGCCCGTCACGTCCGTCGAGACGGGAGGCGCGGCGCGGCTCCTCGACGAGGTGGTCGCCGAGCAGGCGGTCGCCGCCAGGGCGATCGTCCGGCCCGTCCCGTCGGTGCGGTCCGCCGACGGCGACCTCGTGCTCCTCGTCGGACGGCCGAACGACGTGGACGCGGCCGCCGGGCTGTTCGCGGCACGGTACGCACTGCGCCCGACCGACGCCGCCGACCGTCGGAGCGGGATCCTCGCGCGCGCCGAGGGCGTGCGTGACGGCTCCGCGCTGCTCGCGGTCGCCGCGTGGGACGATGCCCGGACCACCGACGGGCTCGCACCCGACCAGGTCTGGGTCGTCGTGGACGTCGGACGGAAGCCCGAGGACGCGGCACGCATGCTCGCCACCGTCGCCGAGCGGGCGCCCGTGGCGGGGGTCGTGGCGATCGGCGCGGGGGAGACCGCCACGCCGGAGTCGATCGACCTGCTGGGAGTACCCGTCGTGTCGCTAGGCTGAACGGGTGCTGGTACTCACGCGGAAGGTCGGCGAGCGGATCCTCGTCGGTGACGACATCGTCATCACGGTGCTCGACAGCCGCGGGGACGGCGTGCGCATCGGCATCGACGCGCCGCGCGGGGTGAAGATCCAGCGCGAAGAGGTCGTCCGTGCGGTGACCGAGGCGAACGCCGAGGCGGCCGCCGCTGCGGCCGGAGCCGGAGACGACGCCGAGGCGCGGCTCCGCCGGGCGCTCGGCGACCGCGGCGCCACCGGCGACGCCTGACGCGGGGCCCGAGGCGCGCCTGCGCGCTGCTCGCGTGGTCGCTTGCGCGCCGGCTCTCGCGGTCGCTTGCGTGCGCGTGCTCGCGCTCTCGAAACGCGCCCCGTGTCGAACAGTGCGCCCCGACCATCCGGGGCGCAGTGTTCGACACGGGGCGCGGTCGTGCCCGATGCTCGGCGAGGACTAGGCCCGGGGCTTCTTCTCCGGCTCGGGCAGGCGACCCGCTGCGGCCTCTGCGGCGAACCACGCGCGCGCCTCGTCCTGGCGGGCCTGCTCGGCGCCGAGGGCGATCGGCGCCCGGACGTGACCGGGCTCGTAGCCGAACGAGTCGAGCAGCTGCGGGATGACCGGTCGGACCCGGGCCACGAGCCGGTCGATGTACGCCGACACCGCTCGCGCGCGCTGCGCCGTGATGCGGCCGTGCATGAGGTACCAGTCGAGGTGCTGTTCGAGCAGCCCGAGCGCGAACAGGTCGCGGAGCCAGACCAGCACGCGGCGGGTGTCGCCGGGCGGGACCTCGTCGATGGCCTCGGTGAACGCCTCCCACTGCATGAGCTCGGCGTGCGCCTTCGCGGCCTCGATCAGCTCGTGCTGGGACCGGTTCAACAGTCGTGCTGCGCGTGCGCGGTCCTTGCCCGCCGACGCCAGCCGCATGCCGATCTCCGTGACCATCGTGTCGACGCGTCCCGCGAGCAGATCCCGCTGGGTCGACGCGTCCTGCAGGTCGGTGACGGAGGCGGCGAGGGAGCCGCGGTCGGCGACGGTCTGGCCGAGACGCCGGAGGCCCGTGGCGTCGGCGAGCTTCGTGGCCGCCTGGGCCGCGACGAACTTCGCCGTGGAGGCCGCGTCCTTCGGGGCCTTCGCGCGGAAGTCGGTGAGCAGGCGCTTCCCGACGAGCTGGAGCAGGACCGTGTTGTCGCCCTCGAACGTCACGTACACGTCGAGGTCGGCGCGCAGCCCGGTCAGACGGTTCTCGGCGAGGAACCCGGCGCCGCCGCAGGCCTCGCGGCACTCCTGGAGCGTGTCGAGCGCCGACCACGTCGACATCGACTTGAAGGCCGCCGCCTGGGTCTCGAGGTCCTCGCGGCGCTGCGGGGTGTCCTCGCGCCCACTGAACACGTCGTCGAAGGTCCGCAGGAGCTTCTCGTGGGCGAACGACTGCGCGAACACCGTCGCGAGGCGCGGGATCAGCCGACGCTGGTGCCGGCCGTAGTCGAGCAGGACGCCCTCGGTGCCGTCACCCGTGGGGAACTGGCGCCGCTCGGCCGCGTAGGTCAGCGCGATCTGCAGACCGATCTTCTGCGCGACCACCGCCGCGCCGTCGAGCGACACGCGGCCCTGCACGAGGGTGCCGAGCATGGTGAAGAACCGGCGACCGGGGGAGGCGATCGGCGAGGAGTAGGTGCCGTCCGCGGCGACGTCGCCGTAGCGGTTGAGCAGGTTCGTCCGGGGGACCCGGACGTGGTCGAAGTGCAGGCGGCCGTTGTCGATGCCGTTCAGGCCGCCCTTGTAGCCGTCGTCCTCGCCGCCGACGCCGGGCAGGAACGCGCCGTCGGCGTCACGGAGCGGCACGTAGAACGCGTGGACGCCGTGGTCGACGCCCTTCGTCACGAGCTTCGCGAAGACGACCGCCGCCTTGCCGTGCAGGGCGGCGTTGCCGATGTAGTCCTTCCACGCACCACGGAACGGCGTGTGGATCTCGAACTCCTCGGCGTCCGGGTCGTACGTGGCGCGCGTGGCGATGCTCTGGACGTCCGACCCGTGTCCGGTCTCGGTCATCGCGAAGCACCCGGGCACCTCGAACGAGACGATGCCGGGCAGGAACTCGCGGTGGTTCCGCTCGGTCCCGAGGTGGTGGACCGCGGAGCCGAACAGCCCCCACTGCACACCGGCCTTGATCTGCATCGAGGGATCCGCCGTCGTGAGCTCCTCGAACGCTGCGAGGTTCCCGCCGTGGTTGCTCGAGCCGCCGAACTCCTCGGGGTAGGGGCGCTGGATCGCACCCGCGTCGACGAGGATCCGGAGCTGGTCGAGCGTCCGGGCGCGGGCGTCGGCGTAGGGCATGCCCTCGACCTTGTGCATCGCGGGGTCGAGTGCGAGGCGACGCGAGATGCGGCGGTCCTCGGCCCACCGACCGAGCAGGTGCTCGCCGAGGAGGTCCACGTCGATCCGGACGTCGGTGTCCG
Organism: Curtobacterium sp. LFS084; assembly: GCF_047977705.1. Lineage (NCBI taxonomy): Bacteria > Bacillati > Actinomycetota > Actinomycetes > Micrococcales > Microbacteriaceae > Curtobacterium > Curtobacterium sp. LFS084. The sequence goes on along the minus strand of NZ_JBFPFM010000011.1, from coordinate 61,268 downwards.
TCCCGCCGACGGGGGTGCCCGCTGCGGGGTCGCCCGTGGCGTCGGCCTTCGGCGTGTTCGTGCTGTGGACGGGTGCGGTGTCGACCATGGTCGGAGCCCTCCTGAACTGCTCTGTCCCGTGTTGCAGAACCCACGCTATTGAGCCGACCCGCGAGTCGGGTGAACGCCGTCAGGGCGGCACAACGAGCGGGCCGCTCGTGTCGGGTGCGGTGGTGGGAACCCTCTAAACCACCGGCCGGTGAATTCCTGAGCAGGGCTAGACGATTGTGCGCGACGGTCCCGCCGAGGGCAGACTGTCCGGCATGTCAGGTACCACCACACCCGCACGCCAGCGGACGTTCTTCGGGCAACCGTTCGAGTTGTCGACGCCGTTCGCCGTCGAGCTCTGGGAGCGCTTCTCGTTCTACGGGATGCAGGGCATCGTCCTCATCTACATGTACTACACGCTCTCGCAGGGCGGGCTGGGCATCGACAAGGGTGTCGCCACCGGCATCATGGGCGCCTACGGCGGCGCGGTGTACCTGTTCACGATCATCGGCGCGTGGATCGCCGACCGGCTGCTCGGCGCGGACCGGACGCTCTTCGGCAGCGCGATCGTCGTGATGCTCGGACACATCGCCCTCGCGCTCATCCCGGGGGTGGCGGGGGTCGGCGTCGGCCTCGTGCTCATCGCCCTCGGCTCCGGCGGGCTCAAGGCGACGGCGACCACCATCGTCGGCGGCCTGTACAGCCGCGACGACCCCCGTCGGGACGCCGGCTTCTCGCTCTACTACCTCGGCGTCAACCTCGGCGCGTTCCTCGGGCCGCTCCTGACCGGTCTGCTGCAGAGCTCCCTCGGGTTCCACTACGGCTTCGGTCTCGCCGCCGTGGGCATGGCGGCCGGGCTCGTGCAGTACGCGATCCGACGCCGCAAGCTGCCGGACGCGGTGCGCCACGTCACGAACCCCGTCGACCGCCGTCGGCTCCCGCTCGTCGGCGTGCTCGTCGTCGTGGCGCTCGTGGTGATCGTCGCGGCCGTCCTGACCGGGCTGCTGAACGTCGACAACCTGCCGACCGTGGTCGTCGCCATCGTCATCGTCGCGACCATCGGGTACTTCGTCGTCATCCTCTCCAGCGGGATCACCGCGAAGGAGCGGTCGCGCGTCCTCGCCTTCATCCCGCTCTTCATCGGCAGCGCGGTGTTCTGGTCGCTCTACCAGCAGCAGTTCACCGTCGTGACCGTGTACTCCGACGAACGCCTCGACCGGTCGCTGTTCGGCTGGGAGATGCCCGTCTCGTGGGTGCAGTCGATCAACCCGGTCTTCATCATCGTGCTGTCGGGCGTGTTCGCCGCGATCTGGACGAAGCTCGGCGGCCGGCAGCCCTCCACCCCGACGAAGTTCGCCCTCGGCACCGGCATCATGGGCATCGCGTTCCTGCTGTTCCTGCCGTTCATCGGCACCGGGCAGAACGGCACGCCGCTCGTCGCCCTCGTCGGCATCCTGCTCGTCTTCACGATCGCCGAGCTCCTGCTGTCCCCGGTCGGGCAGTCAGTGGCCACCAAGCTCGCTCCGCCGAAGTTCCAGACGCAGATGGTGGCGCTGTTCTTCCTGTCGGTGTCGCTCGGCACCGCCGTCACGGGCGTGCTGTCGCAGTACTACGACCCGACGAACGAGGCGCCGTACTTCGCGGTCCTCGGCCTCGTCGCCGTCGCGGTCGGGGTCGTCCTGCTCGTGCTCGTCAAGCCGGTGCTGAAGCTCATGCGCGGCATCCGCTAACCTGAGGGCAGCCAGACCGGCCCCGGAACCAAGGAGTCACCAATGCTCGAACTCATCGCAGGCATCATCATCGGCATCGGCGTGCTCGGCGGCGTCGGGACCTGCATGGCCTTCGCGGCCATGATGAAGAGCGGCAACGAGGAGTACTAGCCCTCGGTGTCCGGTGCCGGCTCGACCGGCACCAGCTGACGACTCAGGACGGTCGCGCGCTCGAACGGGCCGCGGCCGTCCTTCGTGTAGACGGGCTCCTCGAACGCGACGGTCCACGTGCGCTGCGCCCCGCCGAGCTGGCTGCCACCGGGGGCCACGACGACGCCGATCGGCTCGTCGGCCCACTGCTCGCCGCCGTGGTCGGTGTCGACGACCCGCACGAGGGCGCCGATGCCGAGACCCGGCTGGTCGTCGGGGCGGGGGTTGGGGGAGCGGCGTCCGAACACGCGCCCACCGTACCGCGCCGCTCCCGCCGCCCGCTCCCCGTGGTCGGGTGACGGCCGCGCCGAGCGGTCGTGTGACGGCCGCGCCGAGCGGTCGTGTGACGGCCGTGCCGAGCGATCGTGTGACGCCCGCGCCGGGTCAGTCCCAGATCGAGATCCAGTCGACGGAGACCGTGCCGGCCGCACCCGTCGGGACGGAGCCGTGGTCGGTCCACGTCTCGCCCTGCAGGGTGACCCGCATCGGCGTGGTCGGCACGGCCGTGGTGGTGGAGGAGACGAGCTCGCCGTCCCAGTAGAACCGGACGATGCCGTGGTCCCACTCGGTCGTGGCGACGTGGTACTCGGTGGTGTCCGTCTTCGCGTGCACCTGCACCGAGCGGTCGTACCGCACGTGACGGTTCGCGTACGTGCCCGGGATCGCGGACGCGGGGCGCGGCGATGCCCCGAGCGTGAGTGACTCGGGCCAGTCGATCTCGCCGTCGTTCCACTGGTCGGAGGACGGCCACAGCATGCCGACGAACTTGTACCCGGCCGTGACCGAGGTCTTGTAGCGGATGCTCACGCGGGCGGTGGTGTGCGGGGCGTACCCGTCCGGCATGACGGCCGCGACGAGGGGTCGGCCGTCCTCGGCGTGGAAGTCGAAGTCGAGGTTGCCGTCCGCGACGGAGAGCACCTTGGTGGGGGCGTACGTCCCGAGTCCGCTGGTGTCCTGGAACCCGTCGTAGAAGCCCATGCCGGGGTAGACGGCGGCGACCTGGCCGAGCGCGGCGGGCTTCGTGAAGTCCTCGGCGTACGTCTGGTGCCACGTCCGGCCGTTCGAGGTGACGTCGCCGACGGGGAGCGGGGTCGTGTCCGGAGTGGGCGTCGGCGTCGGCGTCGGGGTGGGCGTCGACGTGGGCGTGGCCGGCGGGGTCGCAGTTGCGGTGGCCGACGCCGTTGTCGACCCCGGCGCCGTCGAAGACGGGACACACGCAGCGAGCGTGCCGACGACGAGGAGCCCGGTGACGATCGCGCCTGCGGTGCGTGTGCGAATGGTCACGGTACGGTCCTTGCTGGAGTCGGTCGAGCTCCTGGCGATCGTAGTCAAGGGATGTCCGCCATCCTGCTGCTGGCGGGACCCCAGTCCGGGGGTGGTGGCGAGGTCCGCCCCGGTCGCACGACATGCCGCGCGCCCACCGTCACGGTCGCACGAGGTGCCGCCGGGGCCGGCGCGGGGCAGCAGTTCGTGCGACCTCGGCGGCCCGCGACCTCGGCGTCCCGCGAACCCCGCGGCCCGCGACCCCGGCCCGCGGGCGGGACGGACGCGCCTACGCGTCCGACGCCACGCGGGCGATCTCGGTGATCGAGGAGTGCCCGGTGTCCGGGTGCTTCCGCATCGAGAGGAGCCGCTCCATCGAGGGCTCGAGGGCGGTCACCTTGTCGAGCGGCGCACTGACGACGAGCTGGAACCCGAGGCGCAGCCACGCGGTGACGGCCCGGCCGGCGAACTCCGAGTCGGCCTTGATGAACGCCTCGTCGAGGAACACCGGCGCGAACCGGGGCCGCGGTCGGGTCTCGTCGCCGAGCTGGTACCGGAGTGCCGCGCCGACGATGAACGCCACGAGCTCCTGCGTCTCACCGCCCGACTTGTCCCCGAGCGACGAGTACACGCCGAGGTCGTCGCCGGACGAGTCGTACCGGACGGCCGTGATCTCCATGTGCCGGCGGACGTCGAGCACGGCGTCGCGCTGGGTGGTCCGGCCACCGCGCGGGACGGACGGGTCCGGACGGATGACGGCCATGAAGCGCCGGAGCCGGCGGAACCGGGTCTCGAGCACGTCGTCGGTCAACTCGGTGTCGACCGACGCCGACAGCGCCCGGAGTTCGCGGCGGAAGGCCGTCACCTCTTCTCGGGTGACCCGGCGGATCTGGATCTTGAGCCGGTCGCGGTTGGCACCGAACGGCAGCTCGCGCAGGATCTCGTTGACGGGCTCGAGTCGCTCCTCGATCTCGACGACGGCACGGTCGAAGGCGCCGGCGAGGGGGACGAGGTCCTCGCCGCTCCACTGCGACAGCCGTCGACGCCACTCGCTGCGCCGGGAGTGCAGCCCGGTCGCGACGATCTGGTCGAGGATGGCCCGGTAGTCGGGGTAGGACGCGACGCCCGTCCCGAGGTTGGGGTCCGGCCAGGCGTCCTGGTAGCGCTGGAACGTCAGCGTCAACGCCGTCGAGGCCGAGGCCGCACCGTCGAGCGCCTGTGACAGCCGTTCCTCGAGGCGGCGCTTCAGACGGCGGGTGGCGTCGTCGAAGCCGTCGACCCCGTCCGGTGCACCGACCTCGGCGAACGTCTCCTCGAGCAGTCGGGCCTGTTCGACGTCGGGCAGCGACTGCGGGGTGTCCTCGAAGCGCGACAGGATCTCGGCCGCGGCGTCCTGACCGTCCACGAGCACGGCGTGCCGCTCCTCGAGCCGGGCGACCGACTGGCGGGCGGCGGCGCGACGGTCCGACGCCTCGTCGAGGGCGGCCCGGAGCCGACCGACGGCCGTGCGCAGGGTGCGGAGGCCGTCGTCGGCGGCGAGGAGCGCCTGGCGTTCCTGGTCGAGCCGGGCGAGCGAGTCCTCGAGGCCGGCGACGTCGATCGCCTCCCACGTGACGTCCACGACGTGCTGGTGCGCCTGGCGCAGGACGTCCAGGGCGGTGATGTCCTGCGCGACGTCGGTGCGGCGGGCCTCGAGCGTGGCGAGGTCCTGGGCGATCGCGGCGAGTTCCTGCTCGACCGAGGCGACCCTGGCCTCGTTCGTGAAGCCGATGACATTCGCCTGGCGCCGGTCGCCGTGCGCGCCACGCCGACCGTCACGGAGCTGGCCGGACTCGGTCACACGACGGCCGCCACCGCCGAGTTCCGAGGCGTCGGCGACGCACCGGGCGTCGGTGCGGTCGGACTCGATCCGCTCCCGCACCCAGGTGCTGAACGGCGACGGCTTGATGGCGAGCTTGCCGGACACCATGGACGGGTCGCCGTCGACGTCGATGTGCGGCCCGGTCGGCACGCCCTCGAACTGCACGCGCACGGGCAGGCGGAGTGCGTCGATCGCCTCGCTGAAGTCGGCGAGGCGGTCCTGGTCGACGAGCAGCGTCCGGGCGACGGGCGCCAGGACGGACTCGATCGCGGTGCGCCAGCGCTCCTCGCCGGGGAGCACGTCGAGGAGTTCGGCGACGAAGGGCAACTCGGACGGGTCGATGCCGGCCGCGCGGGCCATCGCCAGCCGAGCCTCGTGCATCGGGAGCGGCATCGCACCCTGGCGGTGCTCGAGCGACTGGCGCTCCTGCCGCAGGGTCCGCTCGCGGTCGAGGAGCGGGTACTCCTCGCGCGTCAGGGCGTCGCGACGGTCGTCGAGGTCCGAGCGCTCGGCGGCGTAGATCCCGAGGAAGTCGTGGGCGGTCCGCTGGGCAGCGGTGAAGGCCCGTTCCGAGTCGACCGTCGTGCCGAGCACGGCGGTCCGCTCGTCGAACGTCGCCCGGGACCGGACGACGGCGTCCCGCTCGCGGGTCCGGCGGTCGATGCGGTCCTCGAGCTGCGCGAGGGCGTTGCCGCCCTGGTCGCGGAGCCGGGCCTCGGCGTCGCGGAGTTCGATCTCGACCGCGGCGTGCCGGGCCTCGGCGGCGGCGACCTCGGCGCGAGCCGCCGTGCGCTCGCGCCCGTTGCGGTCGACCTCGGCGTCGAGCAGCGACCGCTTGCGCGACGCGGTCCAGTGCGCGAAGGGCGAGACCTCGGCGCCGGGTGCGATGCCGTCCAGGGCCTCGGCCGCCGCCTTCGACCGGGCGATCTCGGCGTGCAGCTCCGTGATGGGGGAGAGGATGCGGACCTTGCGCTCCTCGGTGTCCATCGCCTCGTACGCCTCGTCGAGGGCGGAGAAGTGGGCGAGGGCACGGTCGGCCGCCTCGTACGTGCCCGGGGTCTCGAGCACGAGCGACTTGTAGAGCGCGTCGACGGTCGGCAGGTGCTGGCCGGCCTGGATCCGTGCGAGCAGGCGCATCGCCCGGTTGCCACCGCCGGAGTCGCCGATCCCGAGCCGGGTCTGCAGCGTGTACGCGAGCTCCTGGTAGGTGTCGCGGATGACGAGCCCCGGCACGCGTCCGGTCAGCTCGAGGTGGTGGAACCGCGACGGGACGAACTCCTCGAGCCGGCGCAGGTCGAACGTGTCGTCGACCGTCGCCATGGTCATCTGGATGTCGCCGACCCCGCGCGCACGCTTCGGCACGATGTACGTGCGCAGCACCGTGAAGCGCCGCTCGTCGTCGTTCCGGAACGTCACCGCGACGGCACCCCAGGTGGTCTGGTCGTCACCGCGCAGGTTGACGTCGCGCAGGCTCCCGGACTCGGGGTCGCGACGGGTGTCCACCTTGCCCCGCAGGTACGTGAGCAGGTTGCGCTGGTCGGCGCTCCGCGCGCGCCCGGTGGTCGCGTCGTTCGACGCCCCGTTGAACGGCACGTCCGACGGCATCATGACGGCGAGGTACGCGTCCATCAGCGTCGACTTGCCGGTGCCGGACGCGCCCGAGATGAGCGTGGCGGTGCCGGAGAGCTCGACCTGGCGGTGGCCGTGGAACCCGCCCCAGTTCACGACCTGCATGGACTCGGCGCGCCACTGCGCGACCGTGTCGAACAGGGCGGGGATGCCGAAGGAGTCGGTCGCGGTGTCGGTCATGCGTCCGTCTCGCCTTCGTCGTCGGTGTCGGTCTCGTCTGCCGGGAGGGCCGGGTCGTCCCCGTCGGTCGGCTCGCCGTCCGGGGTGGTCGCGTCGGCGTGCGCGGTGGTGGTCCGGAGCGCCGTGTTCGCCAACCACGTGTCCAGGTCGCGCAGCCGCTCCAGCGGGAGCAGCACCTCGACCACGCTGGCGATCCGGAACCGGTCCGGGTCGCTGGTCTTGAGCAGGATCCGGGCGGTCACGAGGCGTTCGACGGCCTTCGCCACGCGGCCCTCGTCACGGGTGCGGTCGGTCGCCGTCGCGGGACGGAACCCGGCGACGTGGCCGAGGATCTCGGAGCGGTCGACGACGACCTGGTCCGGACCGGGACGGGTGTCGGCGCGCAGCCGCATCCGCAGGTAGACGAGGACGATCGTCTCCTCGCGCGTGTACGGGACGTCGCGGAGCAGCGTCGGGAACCCGCGGCGCTGGCTCTCGGAGCGGGCCTGGCGCTTCCACGCCACCTCGCGGTCGCGGTCCACGTGCAGTTCGAGGAACAGGTCGTTGAGCCGCGACCGGAGCTGGTGCTCCGCGTCGAGCACCGCGCGCCACTCGTCGGTGTGGGTGCGTGCACTCACGTAGGGGCTGCGGAGCAGCGCCACGAGGGCGCGGCGCTGCCGGTCGTCGAGACGGCCCTCGTCGCCCTCGAAGAGGGCGAAGCTCGTCTCGTCGCGTTCGTCGTCCTGCTGGACGGCTGCGGGGTCGTCGTAGGGGACCGTCTCGTCGACGGGTGCCGGTGTCGTGTCGCTCACCGCGCCTCCTGTGCGTGTTCGTCGTTCGTCGTGTCCGGGTCCGGGCCGCGCCGCTCGTCGGTGAGCGCCGCCGTCGGCATGTGGAAGGTGACCGAGCGGCCGTCCGGGCGGACCGTCCGGTGCTCGGCGAGGTGCGCTGCGGACTCGAAGTCGTCGTGGCCGGTGAGCAGGTGGGCGAGGCCGAAGAGCTCGACCGGGCGCCGCTGTTCCGGCGGCAGCCCGTGGAAGGCGTCCACGCTGGAGTCGGCCGAGACGGAGCGGAGCGCCGCGCGCAGCTCGGTGAGCAAGGGGCCACCGTGTCGCCGCAGGGTCTCGACGTCGAGCTCCTCGAAGACGTCGTCGTCCGGCTCCTCGATCGCGGGCGGGACCGACTCGGCGTCCGGGTCGTAGAACCGTTCGCGAAGCGTGCCGACCTCGGCCGTCGCCGGCAGCAGGCCGAGCGGCAGGCGGTCCCGTGCCGACCCCTGGTCCATCCACGTCGCCAGGCCGCGCTCGACCGAGCGGAGGACGGCGTCGAGCTCGCGGTCGCGGGCGACGTCGTGCGCCACGATCTGGTCGCGCAGCGTGGCCGTGAGCTGCCGGCGCTGGGCGAGGACGTCCTCGATGCCCTGCCGGAGGATGACCACCGTGTTCCGGAACGCCCGGCGCTCCGCCGCCCCGAGACCGTCCGCGAACGGGTGGGCGAGGATCGTCTGGATGTCGTCGCGGAGCCGGAGGAGCAGCGCGTCGTCGCGGAGCAGCTCGAAGGCGCCCTCGAACGCGCGGCCTTCGGGCGTTGCCTCCATGAGGTTGTCCGTCCGCGCGAGGTAGTCGTCAAGGATCTCGCCGATCGGCCGGACCTCTTGCCGGAAGTCCTCGACGATCGACCGGTGCATCGCCGCAACCGCCTCCTCGACGCGCTTGAAGTCGCTCGGGAGCTGCCGGATCAGGTCGGAGATGTTCGTGTAGCCGTCGCGCATCCGGGCGTCGTCCACGGTGTCGACCTCGCCGTGCTCGAGGCGGTCGCGCTCGGCCTGCAGCTCGGCGATCTGCGCGTCGATCCGGCGGACCTGGACCGCGGGGTCCGGCTCGGCGCGGGCCGCCCAACGGTGCACGGCGTCGACGATCATCGCGAGCCGGCTCTCGCTGATGAGTGCGCGGTCAGACGAGAGCGCGTCGACGAGGGACAGGGCCTCGAGCGCGTGGCTCGTCAGGGAGTACTGCTCGTCGCCGTCGGGGGAGTTCGACCGGACGAGCCACTGCGCGGCCACCCACTCACGGCAGAGCGCACGGCCGTTCGGTCGGGCGTCCGGTTCGCCCTGCTCGGACGCGATGCCCGCATCCGGGGCCGCCGAGCGGGCCTCGTTCGCGGGCGTGCGCGCGCCGGCGGCCTGCAGGCGCGCGACGTGTTCCTCGACCTGCAGGTGCATGCGGTCCGCGGGGACGTACTGCACGTCGCGGTCGAACACGGTCCGGAACACCGCGAGCACGACGGCGCTCGTCGGGCGGGACATCAGCCGCAGGGTCGGACGGTCGAGGACCGCCCGGACCCGGGCGAACTCGAGGTCGACGTCGGTCATGCGCCCCTTCGTCCTTGCTCTGCTGCGTGGTCTGCGGTGTCGTCCCCGTCGCGTGGTCCGCGGGTCGTCGGCGGGGGAGATGCGAAGAGCCCGACGCTGCTGCGTCGGGCTCTTGCGGGTGGGTGGGCGATACCAGACTCGAACTGATGACCTCTTCGGTGTGAACGAAGCGCGCTACCAACTGCGCCAATCGCCCCTGCACTGTGCGTGCCAGTCGATAGTAGCGGATGCCGGGGCGTGCACCGAACACGGCGCGCGTCCCGGGTGTGGCGTCGGGGCTCGACCCGGCCCGATCCGCATGAACACGGGGGACACGCCCGGTGAACGAGGAGGATTTTGGTGGATGCCCTCGGGTTCGTATAGAGTTTACGTCGTCGCCGCGACAGCGGGTCGGACAAATGCGGATGTGGCGCAGTGGTAGCGCATCACCTTGCCAAGGTGAGGGTCGCGAGTTCGAATCTCGTCATCCGCTCGAGTGTGGTCTTCTCCGGAGGACCACGACTCACCAGAGGGTATCCCACCGTTCGGGTACTCACGGAGACGTGAACCTCGATGGTGGGGTGGCCGAGAGGCTAGGCAGCGGCCTGCAAAGCCGTCCACGCGGGTTCGAATCCCGTCCCCACCTCCAGTTCCACACTCCTCTGGGCGATTGGCGCAGCGGTAGCGCGCTTCCCTGACACGGAAGAGGTCACTGGTTCGATCCCAGTATCGCCCACAGCAGAGAGCCCCCGGGAAACCGGGGGCTTTCGTCGTCCCCGGGCTCGGACCGCGAGGATCCGGGCGCCGCGCGCACGACCGGCGCCGCTGCAGTGGGGTGACCACCGAGCGGACGGGAGGCGCAGTGCGGGCCCGCACTGCGCCTCCCGTCCGGTGGTCATTCCCTGGGTCAGCCTGCTGCCCCGGGGAACGGGGACCGGTTGGCGATGTCGATGACGAACTCTCCGCCGTACTCCGGGTAGCGCTTCGTGATGGCCGCCTTGTAGGCCGCGCCGTCGTCACCGAGCAGCTCCGCGGCGTCGGCGAGGTAGCGCTCCAGTTCGCCGAAGACCGCCGGGGTGGTGGGCAGCCCGTGACCGGCGAGGACCGTGTCGTACCCCTCCGCCTGCGCGAGGAGCGACACGGCTCGCTGCCACCCGTCGATGTCCCGCTCGCCGAAGTACAGGTGCACGTCGTGGTAGACGAGGTCCTGGGCGATCAGGACGCCGTGGTCGGGCAGCGCGATCAGGAGCTGGTCGTGCGCCTCGCCGCCGACGACGTGCTCGAAGGTCAGGAGGACACCGTCGACGACCTCCTCGCCGACCCGCACGGACCCGTCCGGCGTGACGTCGGCCACCGGGACCAGGCCGCCGGTCGGCAGGTGGACGTCGCCTCGGGCGAGGATCGCGTCGCGGACCTCGGGCAGCGACACGAGCGGGGCACCCCACCGGGCCGCCGCCGCGTAGTGGTCCGGGTGTCCGTGGGTGATGACCAGTCGGTCGATCGGCTTCCCGAGTGACCGGGCGTACTCGGCGGCCTCGTCGGCGAACGGTGCGAGGAACTGCCCGTCCACGACGATCAGCCGCTCCGGGGTCTCGATGATCTGCGACGTGACGTTGACGCTCTTCTCGGGCGCCATGTAGCTGTGGATGCGGACCTCGCCCTTGTCCAGGACGGTGACGGTTCCGTTCATGATTCCTTCTCTCCGGCCGCTTGCTGCTCGCGGCCACGGATCGATACTCTCCTCACCGGGTCCCAGCATCGAGGGCACTGGTGGACTCGTTCGGATCAATCCGGGACAGGTGGTCGGTGTGGGGCAGATGCAGCAGCTGGCGTTCGGGACGACCGTCGTGCCGGGCATCGAGGTCGTCGGGATCCGCGACCTGCGGCGTCGCATGCGCTTCGGCGCCGACGGACGGCAGCACCGGGTCGACTTCCACGTCCTCACGGTCGTCGCCGAGGGCGCCGGCCGGCGAGAGGTCGACTTCGAGGACTTTCCGCTCGATCGTGACCGGGTGCTGTGGGTGCGACCTGGGCAGGTGCAGCGGTTCGAGGACGGCGACCTCGACGGACTCCACCTGCTCGTCGCCGACGAGTTCCTGGCGAGCCTGCCGGCCGCCGACGGGATCGGCGTGCGCCAGCCGGTGTCCGTCGCGGACCCGGAAGCCGCCGCCGCGATCCGTGCGGTCGCCGGCGAGCTCGCGCGCGAGCACGACCGCGCGGTCCCGTCCCGGATGGTGCTGCAGCTGCTGCTCCGTGCGGTCCTCGTCCTGCTCGAGCGCGGCGCGGCAGCGGCCGCCGACGACGGGGTGGAGGACCCGCTCGCGACCCGGTTCCGCAAGGAGGTGGAGCGGCGGTTCACCGAGCTGCACACCGTCGCCGAGTACGCACAGGTCCTCGGGCACAGCATCCGGACGATCTCCCGCGCCGTGGCCCAGGGGAACGGCACGAGTCCGAAGCAGCTGATCGACCGGCGGATCGCGCTCGAGGCGCAGCGCCTGCTCGGGTACACCGACCTCCCGGTCGCGCGGATCGCGGAGCGTCTCGGTTTCACCGAAGCGACGAACTTCAGCCGGTTCTTCCAGCGGACGACCGGGATCAGCGCGACGCGGTTCCGGACGGACCGTCGGCCACCGGTACGGCGCTGACCGGCGCTGGTGTCTCCCGAGGAGCACTGCCCGGGCGGGGAGCTCCACTCCGTGGTGGAGCCCTGCGGCGAGCGCCGTCGCGACCACGAGGGCGAGCAGCGCGTGCAGCACCGCCGCGCGGCCTCTGGGGTCGACGGGGAGGACGGTCGGGAGCCGCTGCAACACGAGCAGGTGCACGAGGTAGAAGGCGAACGAGAGCTCCCCGAACCAGCGCATCGGCGCGCTGGCGAGCGGACTCCGGCGGCCCGACAGGTCGATGCGGGCCAGCGCCGTCACGAGCAGCCCGTACCCGACGACCGTGAAGCCGCTGAGGTGCCACGGGCTCGAGGATTCGGCGGTCGCAGCCGCGTACCCGACGGCCGCGAGCGGGACCGCCAGCGCGAGCGGTGCGCCACGCCACGCTCCGGTCCGCATCAGTCGTGCGACCGCGACGCCGAGGAGGAACTCCGGGAACCGTGCGATCGGCGAGTGCCCCGCGTCGACCGGGATCGGGAGCACGGCCTGGACCGCGTGCAGGCCGAGCAACGGCTCAGCGAAGGTGGCCACGACCGCCGCGACCGCGACGACCGCCAGCGCCGTCGTCGACACGCGCCGGAGGACCAGGGTGAGCAGCGGGAAGGTGGCGTAGAACGCGGCTTCGCAGACCAGGGACCAGCTCACCGGGTTCCCGGCCTGCCACCAGTCGGGCCGCCACGCGCTGATGAGCAGGGCGTTCGCGACGACCGAGCCCCGCGACGGACTCACGATCTCTGGGACGACGGGGGCCACCACGGCGACCGCGAGGGCGAGCGCGGTGAGGTGCAGTGGGGCGATCCGAGCGATGCGCGCCCACCAGAACCGTTGTGGGCTCGTCTCGTCGCGGTGGGACCAGGCCAGCACGAACCCGGACAGGACGAAGAAGAGCGACACCCCGGTGTCGCCACCGCCGACGACGCGGGAGAGGAGCTCCTCGGACCGGCCGGAGAAGAAGCCGACGTTCCGCAGGTGGTAGGCCCAGACGGCGAGGGCTGCGCACCACCGCAACCCGGTCAGGGAGGGCAGCGCGCGCGGTGTGAGGGTGACGGACATGCCGCGAGTCCACCGGAGCCGGTGTTGCGAGCGCGTCCGTCCGACCCCTTACGTTCGCCTTACCCCGGCGCCCGTATCCTGCTCCGACACGACGAAGGGTTCTGACATGGTGCGCGTGTTGGTGGTCGAGGACGAGCCGTTCCTCGGGGACGCCGTGCAGACCGGACTGCAGCTGGTCGGGCTCAGCGTCGACCTGGTCCGTGACGGTGCCGCGGCGCTGGAGGCCGTCGACGTGCACGCGTACGACGTCGTCGTGCTCGATCGTGACCTGCCCCTCGTGCACGGTGACGACGTGTGCCGCGCGCTGGTCGCGATGCCGGAGCCGCCGCGCGTCCTCATGCTCACCGCGGCGACCACGGTCGGGGACCGGGTGTCCGGGCTCGCCGTCGGCGCGGATGACTACCTCGGGAAACCGTTCAACCTGGCGGAACTCACCGCCCGCGTCACGGCGCTGCACCGCCGACCCTCCGCGGTCGTCCCGCCGACCCTGCACCGCGCCGGCCTCACGCTGGACCCGTTCCACCGCGAGGTCTTCCGCGACGGCCGTGTCCTGCACCTGTCCCGCAAGGAGTTCGCCGTCCTCGAGGTCCTCATGCGCGCGGGCGGCGGCGTGGTCAGCGCCGAGCGACTGCTCGAGAAGGCCTGGGACGAGCACGCCGATCCGTTCACCAACGCCGTGCGGGTGACCGTGTCGACACTCCGCAAGAAGGTCGGAGCCGACCGGATCGAGACGGTCCCAGGGGTCGGGTACCGGATCGCTCGGGTCACGTCGTGACGCGGGAGCGGCTGCGGCGACCGAGCGGGATCCGACTCCGGATGACGCTGCTCGGCACCGCGGCGGTCCTGGTGGGCGGGATCGCGGTGCTCCTCGTCGTCGTCTGGATCCTCACGATCATCCCCGGGTTCACGATCACCGCGGGGCCGTTCCCCTACGGCACGACGCACGACGTCTTCACGGTGCACGGGCGGCAGGACGTCCTCACGCTGTTCTGGTTCTGCTCCGTCGTCGTCCTCGTGCCGTTGACCGTCCTGGGTGGCGTCGTGAGCTGGCTCGTCGCCCGGCGCACGGTGCGGCCGCTCCACGACGTGATCGCCACCGCCGACGGACTCGACGTCGACGACCTGCGGGCGCGGGTCCCCGTCGCGGCCGCGCAGGACGAGACCCGAGCCGTGGCGATCGCGCTCAACGCGCTCCTCGACCGGCTCGAAGCCGGCGTCGCAGCACGGAGCCGCTTCGCCGCGAACGCCTCCCACGAGCTCCGGAACCCACTCGCCACCGTCCGTGCGATCGCGCAGCTCGCCCAGCGCCAGACCGACGACCCGGTCATCCAGCGGGCGCTCTCCCGGATCGTCGCGACCAACGACCGGATGAACGAGACGACGGCGGCCCTGCTGACCCTGGCGCGCGCCGACCGTCCGGCCGCCCCGGAGCGGTTCACGGTGCACGCACTGGTCGACGACGCCGTCGAGGGCCTGCAGATGCCGATGCGGGCTCGCCGTGTCGCCTTGTTGAACGTCGTCGACCCGGCGCTCGAGGTCGACGGCGACCGGGTGCTCTTCGGGCAGCTCGTGCGCAACCTCGTCGACAACGCCGTCCGGTACGCGACGCCCGGGTCGACGGTGCGGGTGTCGGGGACGCCGGACGCCGCGGGCCCGCTCCTCGCGGTGGAGAACGAGGGCGATGCGATCGACGATGCCGACGTCGCGCTGCTGGCGGAGCCGTTCCGCCGACGGGCCACCCGGGTGCGCACCGATGCCGAGGGCGCCGGTCTGGGGCTCGCGATCGTCACGACGATCGCCCGCGTGCACGGCGCCGAGCTGGTGCTGGCCGCCCGTCCCGTTGGTGGCTTGCTCGCCCAGGTGCGGTCCACCTCGACCGGGTCGCCCTGATCGGGCCGTCCGGCGGGTCGCCGAGCGGGGTCGGCCCGGTCGGTGACGACGGCCGTGGCCTTGTGTAGTATCTGCGTGTGCACGTAGACAAGCAGCCCTGCGGACTCAGCCCGGAGTCCGAGTACGTCGAGCTCGCGGTCGAGGTGTTCGCGATGCTCGCGGACGCCACCCGGGTGAAGATCATCCTCGCGCTGCGGAACGCCGAAGAGATGAGCGTCAACCACATCGCCGACGTGGTCGACAAGAGCCCGGCCGGGGTGTCCCAGCACCTGGCGAAGCTCCGCCTGGCACGGATGGTGTCGACCCGTCGCGAGGGCACCACGGTGTTCTACCGGTTGACGGACGAGCACGCGTCGGAGCTGGTGATCGACGCGGTGAAGCAGGCGGAGCACGTCGTCGGCCAGGCGCCGCACCACCATCGGGGGCAGGAGTCCACGTGACGGCACACACGCACACGCACACGCACACGCACACGCACGGTGAGCATCCCGACCACGGGGACCACGACCACGGCGATCACGACCATCAGCACGGTTCGCACGGGCACTCGCATCCGCACGGTGGTGTGCAGGGGTTCCTGTACGACCTGTTCGTGCCGCACACGCACGACGCAGCGGACTCGATCGACGACGCGATGGAGGCCAGCACCGCCGGCGTCCGCGCGCTGAAGACCAGCCTGTTCATCCTGTTGGGCACCACGGTCCTGCAGGCGGTGATCGTCGCGTTCACGGGGTCCATCGCGCTGCTCGCGGACACCGTCCACAACTTCGCGGACGCCCTGACCGCGGTGCCGCTGTGGATCGCGTTCATCCTCGGTCGTCGCGTGGCGAACCGCCGCTACACGTACGGGTACGGCCGGGCGGAGGACATCGCGGGCATGTTCATCGTGTTCGTCGTCGCACTGTCGGCCGTCGTCGCCGGGTGGCAGGCCATCGACCGGTTCATCACCCCTCGACCGATCGAGAACCCCTGGCTGCTCGTCGCCGCCGGCCTGATCGGCTTCGCCGGGAACGAGGCGGTCGCGATCTACCGCATCCGCGTCGGCCAGCGGATCGGCTCCGCCGCACTGGTCGCGGACGGCGTGCACGCTCGCCTCGACGGGTTCACGTCCCTGTCGGTCGTCCTCGGTGCCGTCGGCGTGATGCTCGGCTTCCCGATCGCGGACCCGATCATCGGGCTGCTCATCTCGGTGTCGATCATGGTCCTGCTGTGGGGGACCGTTCGGTCCGTCGGCGCCCGGCTCATGGACGCGATCGACCCGACTCTCGTCACCCGCGCCGAGCAGGCGCTCGAGCACACGAGCGGGGTCGAGGTGGTGCGCGATCTCCGGCTCCGGTGGGTCGGGCACCGGCTGACCGGCTCCGCCACCGTCGAGGTCGCCGCCGCCTCGCTGCACGACGCCCAGCACATCGCCGAGCACGCCGCGGAGCACGTGCACGAGGCGATGGGCAACGTCGATGCCTTCACCGTCACCCCCGTCGTCCACCCGCACGAGCACTGACCACCATCGAGAGGAACCCGCCATGTCCGTCGTGAAGATCAACGCCATCACCGTCCCCGAGGGCAGGGGCGCCGACCTCGAAGCACGCTTCGTCGGACGGGCCCACGACGTCGAGCAGCAGCCCGGCTTCGAGCGCTTCGAGCTCCTCCGGCCCACCGCCGGTGGCACGCGGTACTTCGTCGTCTCGACCTGGACGGACGAGGACTCCTACCAGGCGTGGCGCACCGGTCAGGCGGGCGCGCACCACGGCGGGAGCAGCCCCGTCGCGACCGGTGCCGAGCTCCTCGAGTTCGAGACCGTCATCCTCTGATCCGAGCTCGGTGCACGGGTGACGGTCGATCCTCGCGTGCGCAGTGCTCCTCGGTGTCCCGCTCGAGAGCCTGCTCGGGTGGGGGTGGACCGATCCCGTCGTCGACAGTGGCGCGTCGCCACGGATCGTCTCGGGTGCGGCGTCGAGCACGTGCGCACCGGGCACCTTCCGGCGTTCGCCAGACCCGGCCCCGTGGTCCGGGCACAGCTTCGATGCACCCTGCTCGCGGTCGCGCGAGCGAGGCGGTCAGGGGACCGACTGCCGCGGCGACTGCTCGGGTCCGCGCGGTGCCCGGCGATCGATCGCGATGATGCCGAGTGCGACCAGCCCGGCGAGCACTGCCCCGACGGTGTTCATGAACCAGTCGTTGGTGTCGCACGCTCTCCCGAGGGACGGGACGAGCGCCTGCAGCAGTTCGACGGCAGCGGAGAACCCCGACGCCGCGGCCACCGCCCAGACCGGACGAGTGGTGCGCAGCCCGGCGAAGAGCGTCACGGGGAACAGGAGTGCCACGTTCGCGAGCGTGTCGATCCCTCGGAACGGGACCGAGAACTGCACAGTGCAGAAGGTTCCGTTCCCGCCGTTGCCGTCGGGTGTCATCGTGAGTGCCACCGCTCCGACGACGCTGACGACGGTGAGCGTGGTGAGCAGCCACCGTGTTCCGCGGCGGTACACGAACCAGCCGAGGGCCGCGAACGCGATCAGGGCCACCCAGAAGAGGACCCGCACGGCGGCCGCGTGGTTGACGAGGAAGGTCGTGATCACGGAGTGATCCTCGCACCTGTGCGCGATGCCGAGCGCCGGACGCATCCCACGCGGTCCGACCCGTTCGTGGGTCGCGGCCGGACAGGACGGTCCGCTGCGCGGATCATCGTCGGATCGGGAACACCGAGGGCGCGCTCGCGTTGCACCATGTGGTACCCCCGGGGGGTGTACAAGGGTCGTCGGCGCAAGCCACGTCAGATCGGAGCAGCATGGACACGCACGAGCACCACCGGACGAGCGAGCACGAGCGGGCTGGCCACGGCAGGGCATCCGGACCCGGCTCGACCACCTGGGCGATGGCGGCACAGGCGACGCTGCACTGCCTCACCGGCTGCGCGATCGGCGAGGTCCTCGGCATGGTCATCGGCACCGCCGCCGGCTTCCACAACGCGGGCACGATCGTCCTGTCGATCGTCCTCGCCTTCGTCTTCGGCTACGCCCTCACGATGCGCGGCGTCATCCGGTCCGGCATGACCCTGGCGGCCGCGTTCACGGTCGCGCTCGCTGCGGACACCGTCTCGATCGCCGTCATGGAGGTCATCGACAACACCGTCGTCGTCGCGATCCCGGGCGCCATGGACGCACAGCTCGACCAGTGGCTCTTCTGGGGTGCACTGGCGCTCTCCCTCGCGCTCGCCTTCGTCGTGACGACGCCGGTCAACCGCTGGATGATGAGCCGCGGGCTCGGTCACGCCGTCGTCCACGCCCACCACTGAGCAGCCGGCGCCCGCGCTGACGGTCGAGCGTCCGCCGCCGGACCGGACCGACGACGGACGGGTGGGGGGGGGGGCGCCGGGGCCCCCCCCCCCCGCCCCCCGCCCCCCCCGCCCCCCCCCCCGGGCCGGCCCCCCCCCCCCCCCCCCCACGGCCGCTCGCGCCACACGCGATGACCGTCCGCCGGCCCCGCGGAGCGGGATCCGCTACCGGGCGCCGGCCGTCCGCAGGGGCGAGCACGCCGCGACGAGGACGGCGGCGACGAAGACGAGCGTCACCGCGCCCAGGGCGACGCCGTCACCGGCGACGGTCATGACGGCACCGCCGCCGATCGCTCCGACGGCCGCGAGGGTCCGGTTCGCACTCCGCACCGTGCCGTTCGTACGACCGAGGAGCGCATCCGGCGTGACGCTCTGGCGGAGGCTCATCTCGTTCACGTTCTCGCACCCGGCGGCCGCGCCGTGCACCGCGAAGGCGACGAACAGGACCACGACGGTCGCCGGGCCCGTCGTCGCAGCCACGGCCGCGAGGGTGACCGCGGCCCAGGCCACCGGGTAGGCGGCTCGTGCGGCGATGATCGTCCGTCCGGCACCGAAGCGGGTCCCGAGCCAGGGTGCCGCGGTGGCGCCGAGGAGCGTCGCGACGCCGCCGACGGCGATGATGCCGCCGTACACGGCCGCGGGCAGGGCCAGGGTGCGCAGCGCGAAGGTCGCGAAGACGGTGAGCGCGGCGGCGTTGGCGAGGAACCAGAGGTGTGTGGAGAGCGCCAGCGGGGCGAGCGTCGCGTGGCCGTACGTCCAGCGCAGGCCGTCGGCGATGTCACTCCGCAGCTTCGAACCCGGCCGCCTGACCGCGGTCTCCTCGACGACCCGGATCCGGGCGACGAGGACGGCGTCGACGAGGTAGCTGATCGCGTCGAGGGCGATCGCGACCGGTGCGGTCACGATGCTGACGAGCACGCCGCCGAGCGCCGGACCCACCGTCTGGGCCGCTGCGTCGCTCTGGTCCACGCGTGCGTTCGCCGCCGTGAGGAGCGGGCGCGGCACGATCCGCGGGAGCAGTGACTGGGTGGCGGCGAACCCCGCGACGGACGCGACACCGAAGAGGAACAGCACCGCAGCCGTCACCCAGAGGTCGAGGAGCCCCGTCCATCAGAGGAGCGGGATCGTCCCGAGGCAGACGCCGCGGAGGATGCTCGCCCAGACGAGCAGCGGCTTCCGCGGGACACGGTCGACGGCCGCGCCGATGAGCAGGCCGAAGAGCGCGTAGGGGACGAACTGGGCAGCGTTCACCAGGCCGACCTCGACGGGCGTGGCGTCGAGGACCGTCACGACGAGGACCGGGATCGCGACCGCGCTGACGGCCGATCCGAACGCCGACACGGTCGCGGCGGTCCAGTAGGGGCGGAACCCGGGGACCCGGCGCAGCGTGGTCACGTCGTCGCCCATGCGCCAACGCTCGCAGACCGCTGTCGCGCGGGCAACCGGGCGCGCTCGGTGGACGGGGCCGGGAAGCGCGGGTGACGCCCGTCGGTCGGGTCAGCCGAGTCCGGTGCAGTGCGCCATGACGGCCTGCTGCACCGGGAGCAGGGACGCCTTGAAGGCGTGCCCGACGAACGCCGGGTGCGCCACCGCGTCGTCGCTGACCTCGCGGCCGCGGACGAACGGCGGGCACGGTGCGAGGCGGACGCCGGCCGGCGCGGTGTCGAGGAGGGCCGCCGTGATCCGGAAGGATTCGAGTGCCTCGGCATGCCGCCCGGGGCCGTCCGTGAGCACGACGTCCGCCGTCCGGATCGCGGTCGCGAGGTCGTCGGTCCACACCGCTCCGGGGGTCGCGAGGCCGTCCGGACCGCACTGCACGAGGTCGAGCCGCAGCACGCGTGCGGCCTCCTGCCAGGCCCTGGAGATGTTCCCGTCCGCTCCCACGAACAGGAAGCGCAGGGTGCCGAGGTCCGCGCCCGAGCTCCGGAGCGCGTACAGGTCCGACAGGACCTCGCACGGGTGGTTCTCGTCGGTCATGGCGTTCACCACGGGGAGCACGCCGGCGTCGGCCAGGCCCTCGACCACGGCGAGGTCGTGGTGGCGGACGACGAGGACGTCCGCCCACGAGGCCAGGTAGCCGGCGACGTCGGCCAGGGCCTCGGGCTTGTCGAGCGTCGTGTCCGGGAAGACGATCGGCTGGAGGCCCATCGCCGCGGCACCCCGCTCGAAGGTCACCCGGGTGCGCAGGCTCGTCGCGGGGAAGAACATCACGGCCGAGCCGTCGGTCGTCGGTCCCCGACCGTCGCGGTAGGCGTCCGCGAGGGCGAAGACCTCGGCGACGTCGTCCACCGTCCAGTCGTCGAGCCGGGTGAGGGAGCGCATCCCACCAGCCTAGGGAACGGGCGGGTCGGAGCGTGTCGGTGGTGCCGTTCAGGCCTCGCCGAGTGCCGTCAGCACCCGGGCGCGGAGACCACTCGGATCACCGGTCCGCCGGTCGACGAGGACCGCGTGCATCCCCACCGACCGGGCACCGGCGACGTCCCGCACGGGGTCGTCGCCGACGAAGAGGCACGCCGTCGCGGGTACGCCCAGTTCGTCGGCGAGCACGTGGAAGGCGCGCGCGTCCGGCTTCTGGACACCGATGCGCTCCGAGGTGCACACCACGTCGAAGGCGGTGTCGAGACCCGTCACCCGCAGCTTCTCGGACTGCTGGGCGGTGGTGCCGTTCGTCAGGAGGCCGAGACGGTGCCCCCGGGAGCGGAGCTCCCCGAGGAGCGGCAGGACGTCCGGGAAGACCCGCCAGGCGGCTCGGTAGGCGCCGAGGTACTGCTCGAACACGACGTCGAGCCCACGGTCGTCCCGGGGCAGCGCGATCCCGAGCGGGGGCAGGACGGTCCGGAGCCGTTCGCGCCGCTGCTCCTGGAAGCCGATCTCGCCGGAGCGCCAGCGCTCGAACTGCGTGTCCTCGGCGTCCGACCAGGCGTCGAGGACGGACGGGGTGACGGTGACGCCGAGTCCGGCGAGGAAGGCGGCGGCACCGGCACGCGCGGCGCCACGATGGTCGAAGAGGGTGTCGTCGAGGTCGAAGCCGACCGCTCGGGGCGCGCGCACGTGGCAAGGGTACGGCGGCTCCGGCCGACCGTACGATGGCCGGGATGGACAGGACGGACGACGTGACGGCGGCCTACGGGCGTCGCGCAGCGGAGTACGCGGAGCTCCTCGGCTCGATGGCGTCCGTGCACCCGTCCGACGAAGCGCTCGTGCGGGCGTGGGCCGCGACCGTCGACGGCCCCGTGCTCGACGCCGGGTGCGGGCCCGGGCACTGGAGTGCGCACCTCGCCGCCCTCGGCCACGACGTGCGCGGGATCGATCGGACCCCGGCGTTCGTCGACCACGCCCGGCAGGCGCACCCGGGCGTCGCGTTCGCGGTCGCGGACGTCGACGCGCTCCCCGACGAGCCGGAGCGCCTCGGCGGGGTCCTCGCGTGGTACTCGCTGATCCACCACGAGCCGGATGCGCTCGGGCGTCCCCTGGCGGAGTTCGCGCGGGTGCTGCGACCGGGCGGGCGGCTCCTCGTCGGGTTCTTCGCCGGCGAGCGGGTGGAGCCGTTCGACCACGCCGTCACCACCGCGTACCGCTGGTCGGTCGGCCACCTGGTCGGCGAGCTCACCGCCGCCGGCTTCGAGGTCGTCGCCACGTCGACACGGGATGCCGACGCGCAGACGCCCAGGCCGCACGGAGCAGTCTCGGCGCGACGCCGGGGCGGTCCGTCCGCGCCGCGCTGACCCGGGCGGTCAGAGTTCGCCGGGAGGCCCGGACTGCCAGCGGACCCAGGCCTCGAGCTGTGCCTTCGCGCTCTCGAGGCTCGTGTGGGACCCCGCGAGGTCGCCGTGTCGGAGCCGCACGACGTACCGCGACCCGAAGACGACCGTGCCGATCACGTGGGAGCCGCAGCGCGCCTCCCAGGTCCGCGCGTCCACCGAGGCCCAGCGGACGTCATCGGTGTCGGACTGCTCGGAACTGGAGAGGGAGGTCATGGCGCTTCCGGTCGCTGGACGATGGGATCGTTCCGGCGGCCGTGGACTGGGGTCACCTCGTCGAACGCTAGTCCCCGACGGCTGAGCGGTGGACCGTGCACCCGCCGCCACCAGCCCGGGACCGGTGCTCAGGGGAGGACGAGTCGCCGTTCCACGACCGCGCGGGCGACGTCCGCGAGCAGCAGCTGGTGGGATCGGGCGTACGCGCGGAGCATCGCGAACGCGTCGTCCATCTCCACCCGGTGGGTGTGCGCGACGAAGCCCTTCGCTTGTTCGATGACGACCCGGCTGTCGAGCGCACGCTGGAGCTGCTGCTGCGTCAGGGTCGCGTGCTCGAGGGACCGCTGCTGCAGGATGCTGATGGTGGCCACGTCGGTGAGCGCCTGGGCGGCGAGCGCGTCGTCCCGGTTGAGGGCACCCTCGGCTTCGCGGAAGAGGTTCAGCGACCCGAGCGTGGTCTCGCGGAGGCGCATCGGGATCGAGTGCACCGAGGCGTACCCCGACTCGGCCGAGGCGCGTGCGAAGGTCGGCCACCGACGCTGCATCTCGGCGGGGTCGCGGCCGGAGACGGTCTTGCCGGTGGCGAAGCACTCCACGCAGGGCCCCTCGCCGGAGTCGAGCTGGAGCAGGCCGAGGAAGCTGGACCGTTCGCTCGTGGACGCGAGCACCTCGAGCTGCTGCTCCTGGTTCACGAGCAGGATGCCGGCCGCGGAGGCATCGAAGATCTCGACGACGCTGTCGACGAGGTTCTGCAGGAGCTCGACGACGTCGTAGTCGTCGACGAGGGTGTCGGTCAGGGCGACGAAGGTGTCGACGAGTCGGTGCTCGCGAGTCGGTGCCATGGTGCGTGCTCCCTAGGTCTCGGAACCGTACGGCCGGGCGAGGTCGAGTCGGCGTGCGATGACGTCCGCGGCGACGTCGCGGACCGGTCGTTCGGTGGCGAAGGCGTGCGCGCGGAGGACCAGCAGCGCATCCTCGACGCTCACGCCGAGTTGCGCGGCGGCCATGCCCGTGGCCTGGTGCACCTCTCGTCGTGAGTATCGTCCGTTCTCGGTCGCGGTGTGCTCATCCGCGGTCGCGGCGACGAGCGCGCTGCGGAGGACGCGGCGGGCGGCGACCTCGGTGAGTTCGACCGCGCCGCGCACCTGGGCGGCGGTCAGGGTCAGGTCGTGGCCGATCGACAGGTCGACCGCGCCCACCGGGATCGTCCCGATGCGCATCGGGAAGGAGAAGATCGCGCCGACCCCGGCGCTCATCAGCCCGTCGAGCGCGAGGGGCCACCGTTCGACGGGCGTCACCCGCAGATCGGGTTCGAGGACCGGCCGACGGGTGTCCAACGCCTCCCAGCACGGGCCTTCGCCGAGGTCGAACTGGATCTCGTCGACGCGTTCGGCGAGGGCGTCGCTGGCGAACACCGTGGCGGTGCCGAACGGGTCCCCGAGCGTCGAGATCCCGACGGTGGTCACGGGCAGTGTGGCGAGGAAGGGCGGACACAGGTCCGAGCCGTCCGGCGCCGCCTGCATGGCGGACGCCGCGGCCGCGTAGTCGTCCATGGGCGGGCACCGCTCTCTGTCGGGTGTCCGGGCGGCGGTCGGTCGCACGGTCCACACCGGGCGCTGATCCGTTGCCCGCGCCCCCGACGCTAGTGCACGCCGGCGCCGCCGGGACGAACCGGATGCGTTCCGCAGCGCGTGTCATGTCCTGCGGTCGGGCTCCGACGGTCCAGGAGGCGCTGGTCGGCTCAGCCGACCGGCCGGTAGATCGCGATGGGGGGCGCCTGGTCGTCGCCGTCGTCGTGGCTCTCGCCGGAGGACAGCCAGGTGCGCCCCTCGTGCTCGATCGTCGTCGGCAGGTCGCCGTGCACGAGGATGCGCACCGCGGGCCGGTCGCCGTCGACGAGGTCCACACCGTGGGCCTCGGTACCGCCGGGGTTGTCGTGCACGTAGCTCATGGTGCGATCGAACTCCCTCGGCCTGGTAGTGTTCTCGTGTACGCGGATGTGGCGCAGTGGTAGCGCATCACCTTGCCAAGGTGAGGGTCGCGAGTTCGAATCTCGTCATCCGCTCAGTACACGAAGGCCCCGGTCACCCGACCGGGGCCTTCGTCATTCAGAGAGTAATAAGACCCAAATTAACGGCCATAATGGCCGCTACGCGGCGGGAGGTCACACCGAACTTCCGCCGAATATTTCCCATATGGAAGTTCACATTGGCTTCCGAGCAGTTGCAGATAACCGATATCTCCCAACTGGTCTTGCCGATGGCGCACCACTGCAACACTTCCTTCTCCCGGCTGGTCAGAACCACCGGTTTGCTGACCGGATGTTCGAAGGCCAGTCCGGCACCGCTCTGCAGTGCGTAGTCCTTGAGCATCCACAGGGTCGGCAGGACCGACTCTATGAAACGGTTGGCCTCGGCCCGGTTTTCCGCTTCCACGCTGAGGCTCAGCGCGCCGAGTTCGCCGCGAGCACCATGCAGCGGCATGGTCAGCCCATACACCAGGCCGGCGGCCGAGGCTTCCTCGAAGAACTCGTGCTGCTTTCGCGTCTGGTAGATGGACGGTTCCCAGAAAATCGGCAGTACGCTCTGGGTACAGTGACTGACCGTCGGGTCGACCCGCGCGTAGCCAGCCCGGTCGTAATGCTCGCGCCAGGCGGCCGGGTAGTTGCCGACGATGAAGGCGTTCTCGTAGTCCTGGCTGTCCTTAGGCAACAGGCCGAACAGGATCTTCGAGAATCCAAGGTCGCTCGCCATCTTCTGCAGGATGGCGCTCCACTCCAATTTTCCACTTGAGCGTTCCAGCTCAAGAAAACCGTCAACCAAGGCCATGGGGACGGCAGTCGTTCCCGGTCCGGGGGCGCAGGCTTCGGGTGCCCGCGCCCCTCGGACGCGCGGGCCACCGTGCCCACTCGAGCGCCTGCGGATGGGTGGTCCGGTCGGCGCCCATCGAGTGATCCGGAACGGGGCGTCGTCCGGATGGGTCGACTTCCGCCAGCATGCGGTTTCCCGCACGGATCCCGCACGTCCGTGCGCCGACACGGCGTGGCGCTCGCGCTCCGTTCGCCGAACGCCCTCAGTCGTCGCCGGGGGTGACGCGCGCGCCCGGGATGCCGATCCAGGGCCCTCCCGGGACGTCGACGACCGTGACGAGCACGTCGTCGCAGTGCGGGCACCGCGCGACGACGCCCATCGGACTGGCGTGCACCCGCGTGACCGCGAGTGCCCCGACCGTCCGGCACCCGGAGCACCGGAGCGTGGCCACGGTCGGGTCCGGTCCGAGGAACCCGGCGAGCGCCCCGGCCAACGCGTTGCCGTCGAGCATCGTCATGCGCTCCCCCCGAACCGTTCGGCGCGGACGTCGGTCGTGTCGTGACCGAGCTCGCCGAGCCAGGTGAGCACCTGCTCGACGAAGGGCGTCGACCCGCAGACGTAGACGAGGGCGCCGGCGTCCGGCGGGAACACCGCGGCGGCGAGGGCGTCCCGGGTGAGCCGTCCGGCGGGGGTCGTCGCACCGTCAGGGGCCCGGCGGCTGTACACGACGGTGGTGTCGACCCCTGCGGCCTCGGCCCGGTCGAGCTCGGTGCGGAAGAACACGTCGTCCGGGGTGCGCACGGCGTAGAGGAGCCGGAACGGCGCCGGGTCCTCGGCCTCGGCGTGCGCGGTGGCGATCGCGGCGAGCGGGACGATCCCGGATCCGCCGGCGACGAGCTGCACCGGGCGGTCCGACACGCCCGGGCGCCAGACGAACCAGCCGCCGAGCGGACCGTGCACCTCGAGGGCGTCCCCGACCTCGACGGCGTCCACGAGGAAGGGGGAGACCTCGCCGTCCTCGACCCGGTCGACCGCGAGCACGACCGAGGTCGCCGTGCCCGACGAGGCGATCGAGTAGGAGCGTGACGCCTGGTAGCCGTCCTCGGCCGTCAGGCGCAGGTCGAGGTGCTGTCCCGGGTCGTTGCCCGGCCAGGTGGGGACGTCGAGGACGATCCGTCGGGCGTTCGGCGTCTCCGGGGAGACGGCGGCGACCGTCGCGGCGTGCCAGGCCGGCCGCCTGCGTGCCGGTGCCGACGTCGGCGGGGCGTTCCGTGCCTCCAGGCCCTCGACGGCGCTCACCAGTACCGCTCCTCCTTCCACGGGTCGCCGTGCAGGTTGTAGCCCGCGTTCTCCCAGAACCCGGGCTCGTCCTCGGACTGCATGACGATGCCGCGCACCCACTTCGCGCTCTTCCAGAAGTAGAGGTGGGGGACCAGCAGGCGGGCCGGCCCGCCGTGCTCGGGGGTGAGGGGCTCGCCGTCGGCCTCGAACGCGATCCACGCCTGGCCGTCGAGCAGCTCGTCGAGCGGGACGTTCGTCGTGTAGCCGCCGAAGCTGTGCACCATGCAGAAGTCGAGCGATGTCTCGACGTCCTCGAACAGCCGGTCGAGCGGGACGCCCCGCCACGGCATGTCGAGCTTCGTCCAGTGCGTCACGCAGTGGATGTCGACGGTGACGTCCTCGACCCCGAGCGCGTGCACCTCGTCCCACGTCCAGGTGTGCAGCCCGGACTCGGTCCGGATCGAGAACGCCCAGTCGGTGGGCGCGATGTCGGGGGTGGCGCCGGCGGACAGCACGGGCCAGTCGCGCACGAGCGTCTGGCCGGGCGGGATGCGCGGGTCGTCGCGGTCGTCGCGGCGACCGCCGAAGCCTCGGGTGAAGGTCGCCATCGGTGCTCCTCGCTCGCGCGTCCGGTGACCGCGTGGTCGCCGCTGTCGTCGATCATCCCGCCTCCGACCGGCCCTCGTGTAACGGCTTGGTAAACCTTCCCGCGCCCGTGGCGGGGCCGCACTGGACCGCTCGATCGCCCGCAGCCCGCGGATCCGGGGCTGTCCGGTGCGCCGTGCGGGTCCGACGCCGGGCTTGGCCGCGGGCGATCCGCCCTCTATCGTTCACCGGAACGATTACCAGGAGGGGTCACCCCGAATGCCACCCATCGTCCACGAACCCCGGAACGCCCGCGGCCCGAGCCGTCGCGCGGTCCTCACCGGCGCCGCCGGCCTCGCCGGCCTCGGCCTGCTGACGCTCACCGGGTGCAGCTCCGGCGCCTCGGCCGGCACCACCGACCTGCCGGAGGCGGCCGCCACCGGGACCGCCCGACGCGGCGGTCGGCTCCGCATCGCCCGTCCGGCAGCCTCGGCCGCCGAGACGCTCGACTCCGCGAGCTCCCTGTCGGCGTACGAGTACCTCGGCGCGCTCTACAACCGGCTCGTCAAGCTCGACGAGCAGGGCCGGACCGTGCCCGACCTCGCCGAGGAGTGGTCGGCGAACGCCGACGGCACCGAGTGGACGTTCCGCCTCCGCCGCGGGGTCCGGTTCCACGACGGGTCGCGCTGCACCGCGGACGACGCGATCGCGAGCATCCGGCACATCCTCGACGAGAAGACCGGCAGCCCGCAGGCCGGGGTGCTCGGCGAGGTGATGGACGCGCGCTCCATGACCGCCGTGGACCCCTACACGCTGCGGTTCGCGCTCACGAAGCCGAACGCCGAGTTCCCGTCGCTCCTCACCGCCTACCAGTGCTACATCGTGCCGGCGGACGCGATCACGGACATCGGCCGGACCGGCATCGGGACGGGGCCGTTCCGGCTGTCGTCCTTCACCCCGGCGGGCGCCGGCAGCGTCGAGGCCTTCGACGACCACTTCGCCGGTCGCCCCGCGCTCGACGGGATCGACTTCTTCTCGATCCAGGACACCACCGCCCGGGTGAACGCGCTGCTCGCCGGGCAGATCGACCTCATCTCGCAGACGAACCTCGACTTCGCGACGGCTCGGGTCGTCGCCGCCTCCGACCGCGCGACCATCGCCCGCTCGAAGAACGCGCAGTGGTACACGATCCCGATGCTCGCCACCTCCGAGGAGTTCCGCGACCCGCGGGTCCGGCAGGCGATGAAGCTCGCGTACGACCCCCGCACGATCGTGGACACCGCCCTGCAGGGCACCGGCTCGCCCGGCTGGGACAACCCGGTGCCGCCGCAGCTCGCCGCGTTCGTGGACGACCACCGCGAGTACGACCCGGACAAGGCGAAGGCGCTGCTCAAGGCCGCCGGCCGGTCGGACCTCCGTACGTCGATCTACACGTCGAGCTACGAGTCGGTGTTCACCCCGATGGCGGTCGCCTACCGCGACGCCGTCGCGGACGCGGGCATCCGCCTGACCGTGCAGAACGCCAGCTCGGACTCGTACTACACGCAGATCTGGATGCAGAAGCCGCTCATGGTGAGCTACTGGTTCACGGGCCGTCCGATCGACCAGCTCCTCAACCAGATCTTCCGGTCCGGCTCGTCGTACAACGAGAGCGCGTGGTCGAACGAGCGGTTCGACGGGCTGCTCGACGACGCCCGTGCCGAGATGGACGACGCGAAACGCCTGACCCTCTACCAGGACGCCCAGCGGCTCGTGGTCGAGGACGGTGCGGACATGACCCCGATGTTCGGCGACCGCCTGGTCGGGCTGTCCCGCGACGTCGTGAACTACTCGGAGTACGGCTTCGAGTTCGACTACCTCCGGATCGGACTGCGCCGATGACCCCCACACCCCGGCGCACCGCGCCGTCGGACGTCCTCGTCCCCGTCCTCCGCCGCCTCGGCATCGCCGTCCTGACGGTCGTGCTCGCGTCGCTGTTCGTGTTCCTCGCCGTGCAGGCGCTGCCCGGCGACGTCGCGCAGCAGCTGCTCGGCCAGAACGCCACACCGGACGCGGTCAAGCAGCTCCGGGAGTCGCTCGGGCTCGACCAGAACGTCTGGCTCCGGTACCTCGAGTGGCTCGGCGGCGCGGTGCACGGCGACTTCGGCACCTCGCTCGTGAGCGTGGAACCCGTCGCGCCGACCCTCTTCACCGCGTTCCGGAACAGCATGCTCATCGCGGTCCCCGCGATGCTCGTCGGCGTCACCCTGTCGCTCACGCTCGGGGTCGTCGCGGGGGTCCGCCGCGGCCGCGCGTCCGACCGGGTCATCTCGATCGTCAGCCTCGTCGTGATGAGCGTGCCGGAGTTCATGGTCGCCACCGTGCTCGTGCTGCTGTTCGCGATCGGGCTGCCGCTGTTCCCCGCGGTCGTGCTGCGGGGGAGCGACGCCACGGTGGCCGAGCTGCTGCCGACCATCTGGCTGCCGATCATCGTGCTCACCCTGGCGATGGCGGCCTACATCGTCCGGACCGCACGGTCCTCGACGATCGACGTGATGGCGTCCGAGTTCGTCACGACCGCCGAGCTGAAGGGCCTCACCATGCGACGGGTGGTCTGGAAGCACGCGGTCCCGAGCGCGCTCCTGCCCACGCTCAACGTCGTGGCGCTCAACGTCGCCTGGCTCCTCGGCGGGGTGGTCGTCGTCGAGAACGTCTTCAACTACCCCGGCATGGGCAAGCTCATGCTCGAGTCCGTCTTCAACCGCGACCTGCCGACGATCGAGGCGATCGCACTCCTCAGCGCCGTCGTCTACGTCGTGTGCAACCTGGCGGCCGACCTCACGGCGCTCGCGCTCGACCCGAAGCTCCGCACCCGACAGCGTCGGACGCGCACCCGGACCCGCGCCGGGTCGCGCGGCACGCGCTCCGCCCGGAAGGCAGCAGCATGACCGCCATCGCCCCGCGCACCCGGACCGTCATCGGCGCCGCCGTCGCCCCCCTGCGCGGCTCGACCGCGCTGAGCATCGGCCTGGGCCTCATCGCGCTGCACCTCGTGCTCGCGGTCCTCGCACCGCTCATCTCCGGGCACGACCCGGTCGCGACGAACTCCGCCGACGTGCTCGCCGGTCCGACCTGGACGAACTGGCTCGGCACCGACCAGTACGGCCGCGACATCCTCTCGCGGACCCTCAACGGCGGTCGGTACGCGCTGCTCGTCACCTTCCTCGCGACGACCATCGCCGTGGCGATCGGCACCGTCCTCGGGTGCGTCACCGCGTACGCCGACAACTGGTTCGACGAGGTCGTGATGCGGGTCGTCGACGCGCTCCTCAGCGTGCCGTCGATCCTCGCGCTCCTCGTCGTCGTCACGGTCTTCGACGCCGGCCTCTGGGTCATCGTCCTCGCCGTGACCGTGGTCTACGCGCCGGCCGTCACCCGTGTGGTCCGCGGCGCGGCACGGACCGTGATCACGCAGGACTACGTCACCGCCGCGCGCGCCCGCGGGGAGCGCGCCCTGTCCATCGTGTTCCGCGAGATCCTGCCGAACGTGCTCGACGTGGTCCTCGTCGAGTACGCGATGCGCGCCTCCTGGATCGTCCTGCTCGTCGCCTCGCTGTCCTTCCTCGGCTTCGGTGCGAACCCGCCGACGCCGGACTGGGGGCTCATGGTGCAGGAGAACCGCACCGCCCTGACGGTCGTGCCGCTCGGCACGCTCGCCCCGATCGTCGCGCTCGCGACCCTCGTGATCGGGCTCAACCTCGCCGCCGACGGACTGGCGAAGTCCCTCGGTGTCGACCGTGCCACGCAGGGGGTCAGCGCATGACGCACACCGACCAGACCACCGCCCCGGACGTCGCCGCCCGGGCGACCGGAGCGGGCACGGACCCGATCGTCCGGGTCACCGACCTCGCCGTCTCGTACGCCGCCGGCCGACGACTCGTCCCGGTCGTCCGTGGTGTGTCCTTCACGATCGCGGCCGGTCGGACCCTCGGCCTCGTCGGGGAGTCCGGCAGCGGCAAGTCCACCGTCGCCCGCACCCTCCTCGCGCACCTCCGCGCCGGGTCGCGGATCGAGCGCGGCTCGGTGCGGGTCGCCGGCGACGACGTGTTCGCCCTGTCGCCGGCCGGGCGACGGTCGCTCCGGGGTGGCACCGCCTCGGTGGTCGCGCAGAACGCTGGGCAGGCCCTCACCCCGTCGATGCGCGTCGGCGAGCAGATCCGCGAGGCCCTGCGCGCCCACGGCGAGCCCGACGGCCCCGAGCGCGTGCTCGAGCTCGTCCGGCTCGTCCGACTGCCGTCGCCGGAGACGATCGTCCGCCGGTACCCGCACCAGCTCTCCGGCGGCCAGCAGCAGCGCGTCGCGATCGCGATGGCGGTCGCCGCGCGGCCCCGGGTGCTCGTCCTCGACGAACCCACCACGGCGCTCGACGTCGTCACCCAGGCGGCCGTCCTCGACCTCGTCGCCGACCTCGGGCGCGAGCTCGGCATGGCCGTCCTGCTCGTCAGCCACGACCTCGGCGTCGTGTCGGCGATGGCGGACGAGATCGCGGTGATGCGCGACGGCGAGGTCGTCGAGCACGCCGCCACGGCGGCGCTCTTCGCCGCGCCGCAGCACGAGTACACGCGCGCCCTGCTGGCGGCGGTGCTGGACGGGCGACGGCCGGGAGGGACGGACCACGTGCCCGAGACGGCGACCGTCTCGTCGACGGTCGCCTCCAGGGCCGGCCGCACCGTTCCTCCCGAACCGCTCGTCCGCCCCGTGGTGACCGCCGAGGACCTGGTCGTCCGCTACGCGAGCGGCCTGCCCGCCGCCGTCGACGGGGTGTCCTTCACGATCGCGCCGCGCGAGACGCTCGCCGTCGTCGGCGAATCCGGGAGCGGCAAGTCGACGCTCGCGACGGCCCTCGCGGGCCTGGTGCCCGCCGAGTCCGGCACGTTCGCGTTCGACGACGGCACCGTGTCGGGCGACCTCCGCGAGCCCGTCGCCGGACGCTCCCCGGAGCTCCGCCGTGCCGTGCAGCTCGTCTTCCAGAACGCGGACACGTCGCTCAACCCCCGGCGGACCGTCGGCGCGGCGATCGCCCGCCCGCTCAAGCTCTTCACCGGTTCCTCGTCGGCGGAGCGGGTCGGCGAACTGCTCACGCAGGTCGGGCTGGGGCCGGCGTTCGCCGACCGCCTGCCCGCGCAACTGTCCGGCGGGCAGCGCCAGCGCGTCGGCATCGCCCGGGCGCTGGCCGCCGAGCCGCGCCTCGTCGTCGCCGACGAGATCACGACGGCACTCGACGTGCAGGTGCAGGCCGGGATCCTCGCGCTCCTCGCCGAGCTGCAGCGTTCGCGCGGGCTCAGCTGCCTGTTCATCAGCCACGACCTCGCCGTCGTGCGTGGCGTCGCCGACCGCGTCGCCGTGATGACCGGCGGTCGCATCGTCGAGATCGGCCCGACCGATGCCGTCTTCGGCGGCCCGAACCACCCGTACACGGCGACGCTCCTCGCGGCGACGCTGGAACCCGGCAGCACCGTGCTGCCGGACGTCGGCGACGGCGTCCCACGCTGGCGGCACGCCGAGGGCTGGACGGACCGCGGCGACGGACACCTGACCCGGAACTGGGAGGACGCATGACCGGCTCCACCGCACTCGGGGTGGATCCCGTGCTGCCCGAAGGCGTGACCGTCCGCGACGAGTGGATCCCGATGCCCGACGGCGTCCGGCTGCACACCCGGATCTGGTCACCGTCGTCGCCCGACGGTCCGGTGCCGGTGCTGCTCGAGTACCTGCCGTACCGGCTCGACGACTGGACGGCGCCCCGCGACTCGGAACGGCACCCCTGGTACGCCCAGCACGGGTACGCCTCGGTGCGGGTGGACATCCGTGGGACCGGCTCGTCGGACGGGTTCTTCGACGACGAGTACAGCGAACAGGAGCTCCGCGACGGCGAGGCCGTGATCGCCTGGCTCGCCGAGCAGGAGTGGTCGACGGGTGCCGTCGGCATGTTCGGCATCTCGTGGGGCGGGTTCAACGCGCTGCAGCTCGCCGCCCGTGCCCCCGAGGCCCTCAAGGCGATCGTGACGGTGTGCTCCACCGACGACCGGTACGACAACGACGTGCACTACGTCGGCGGTGCGGTGCTCGGGATCGACATGGCGGCGTGGGGCGCGACGATGTTCGCCTTCAACTCGCGCCCGCCGCGGCCCGAGGTCGTCGGTTCCGGCTGGGTCGACCAGTGGCGTGACCGTCTGGATCGGAACCGGCCGATGACCCCGGTGTGGTTGTCGCACCAGGAGCGCGACGACTACTGGCGGCACGGCAGCGCTGCGGAGGACTACGACGGCATCGGCGCCGCGGTCCTCGCGGTCGGCGGTTGGGCGGACCCGTACCGCGACGCCGTGCTCCGGCTCGTGGCGAACGTGGACGCCCCGGTCAAGGGCATCGTCGGTCCGTGGTCGCACCAGTACCCCGACCGAGGGCTCGCGCCCGGGCCGTCGATCGGCTTCCTGCAGGAGACCCTGCGGTGGTGGGACCGCTGGCTGCGGGGGATCGACACCGGCGTCGAAGCGGATCCAGCGCTCCGTGCCTGGATCAACGAGGGCGAGGCGCCCGCGACGTACTACGAGTCGCGCCGCGGCCGGTGGGTCGGCGCCGAGGCGTGGCCGTCGACCGCGACCGTGGCACGCAGGGTGGGGTTGACCGCGCTCCGCGGCGGCGCAGACGGCCCGGTCGTCGTGCGGTCGCCGCAGCACACCGGCGCCGACGCGGGCCGGTTCTTCCCGTTCGGGAACGCCACCGACCTGCCGCCGGACCAGCGCGCCGAGGACGGCCGCTCGGTCTGCTTCGACCTGCCGCTCGAGGAACCGCTCGACGTCCTCGGCAACGTCCTCGTCCACCTCGCGGTCACGAGCGACCGACCACGGGCGACGCTGACGGTCCGGCTGTGCGACGTCGCCCCGGACGGCTCGTCGACCCTCGTCACGCGTGGTGTCCTGAACGCCGCGAAGCGCGACGGGGCGGACCGGAACGACCCGCTCGAGCCCGGGATGCCCGCGTCGCTGCCGGTCCGCCTCGTGTCGACCGGACACCGGTTCGCCGCCGGGCACCGGCTCCGGATCGCCGTGTCGACGGCGTACTGGCCTTGGGTCTGGCCGCACCCGGACGCGCCGACCGTGACGCTCGACCCCGCGGCGTCGACCCTGGAGCTGCCCGTCTGGACGCGTGGCGCCGACGACGGCGTCCGGTTCGAGCAGCCCGAGCGGTCGACACCGCTCGCGATCGAACGGGTCGCGCCGACCGAGGCTCTCCCGCAACGCACGGTCACGCACGACGTCGAGACGGGGGAGTGGACCCTCGACGTCGACCCCGGGTACGGCGGCGGACGCGTGTACCCGGACGGCCTCGTCTTCAGCGAGGACGCCCGCGAGACCTACCGGATCCGGTCCGACGACCCGACGAGCGCCAGCGCGACGTCCCGTTGGTCGATCGGGTTGGAGCAGCCCGGGTGGGCCGCACGGATCGAGACCGCGTCCGAGGTCACCGCGGACGCCGACGCCTTCCACGTGCGGAACACCGTGCGCGCCTGGGCACGCGACGGAGGCCCCGACGTCCCCGAGTTCCTCGTCGCCGACCGGACCTTCGTCGACGACGTCCCGAGGACCTCGGCGTGAGCGGCGCAGGACCGGCCCGGGTCCGACAGCGCCCGGAGGTCCGCCGCGCGATGATCGTCGAGGCCGCGCGGGCCGTGATCGTCCGGAACGGTGTCGGCGCCACCGGCCTGCGCGACATCGCCGCCGAGGCGGACGTCTCGGTCGGGACCGTCACCTACCACTTCGGCAGCGTCGCGGAGATCCTCAACGAGGTCGTCGTGCTCGAGACCGAGCGCTTCTACGGGGCGATCGTCGCCGCCGTCGACGCCGAACCCGACCCCGTCGTCGGCATCCGCATGCTCGTCGAGCCGCTCTTCGGCGACACCGAGCAGGTCCGGCAGCACTGGCGGATCTGGTCGGACTACTGGACCGCGGTCGTCCGTCGTCCCGAGGTCGCCGCGGAGTACGCCGAACGCATCCGCGTCTGGGAGGCGTGCCTCGTGCGGGTCGTCCGCCGGGGCACGGACGCCCGGGTGTTCACACCGGAGGGGACGGCCGAGGTCGTCGCGCTCAAGCTCGCCGCGTACAGCGACGGGGTGGCGACGCAGATCGCGCAGGGTGTCCCCGGGCTGACGAACACCGTCGCGCTGTCGTGGATGTGGACGTTCCTCGCCCACGAACTCGGTGTGCCGGCTGAGCGTCTCGCCGGAACCGTGTCGGTGCCCTTGTGATGAGGTAAGGCTTCCCTTACCGTTGCCGTATGGCACGGACCCGGCGACAGCCCAGCGAACGCATCCTCCTCGCCGGTGGCGTCGACGACCTGCCCGAGATCACCCGCATGCTCGAGGACCTGCCCGCCAACGCGTACGGCCAGGTCTTCGTCGAGACGGCCCTGCCGGAGCAGGTGCACACCCTCCCGGCGCCCCCGCGGGTCACCGTGACCTGGCTGGTCCGGAGCGCCCGCCCCTCGGCGGTGGCGTCCCTCGTCTTCGCCGACCACGGCGAGGCCCTCGCGAGCGCGGTCACGGGGTGGGCCGCCGAGTGGTGCGTCGCCGACTGCGAACCGCGCACGACCGTCTGGATCGGCTGTGCCGACAGCCCCTGGGTCGAGCGGGCGCGCTCCGTCGTGCAGATCGAGCTGGACGAGGCCGGCTTCGACACCCTCGTCGGCTGACGGGGCGAGGCCAGCCTTCGCTTCCTTGTGGCGCACGAGCGGAGCGGGCACTGTTGTCACCATCGGACCCACCCCACTCGGGTGGGACCACGAGGCAGGAGGAAACGACATGACCGACACCACCAGCACCAGCACCACGTCGCCGTTCTCGACCACGCCGGAGCTCGCCGCCGGTGTGGCGCAGTTCCTCGCCCCGGTCGTCATCGACCTCGAGGCGCTCGTCGTCAACGGCAAGCAGGCGCACTGGCACGTCCGTGGTCGCAACTTCGTCGGCGTGCACGAGCTGCTCGACACGATCGTCGAACACGCGCAGGAGTGGGCCGACCTCGCCGCGGAACGCATCGTCGCACTCGGCCTGCCCGTCGACTCGCGCATCGCCACCGTCGCCGCGAACACCACGATCCCGCCGCTCTCCGAGGGCTTCCAGAACTCCGACGTGACCATCACCGAGGTGATCGCCGAGATCGACGCCGCGCTGCTGCAGGTCCGCCGTGCGGTCGAGGGCCTCGACGAGGTCGACCTCAACAGCCAGGACGTCGTCATCGAGATCGAGCGCGGGCTGACCAAGGACCGCTGGTTCCTGCAGGCCCACCTGGCCGCGTAGACGCGACCCGTCCGACGCACGCGCACCGACCGCGCGGCAGCCGTTCACGTGACGGCCGTCGTCCGTTCACCCGCCTGTACCCACGCACAGCCATCCTCGGATGGCACCCGTTCGGGGCACAGACGAGGGGAACAACCGATGCAGCACACTCCCGAGCGACGCCGCCGGACGGCGCTCGCACTCTCCGCCGCGCTCATCGCCGGCGCCGTGGCACTGCCGGGCGCGGCCGAGGCGGTCGGGCAGCTCGCGCTCGACCAGCACGGCGGCGCCCAGCGCCACCAGGGCGACCAGACGCGCTCGGTCCAGCAGGAGATCGAGCGCGCCGGCGCGAAGAACGTCATCCTGCTCATCGGCGACGGCATGGGCGACTCCGAGATCACCATCGCCCGGAACTACCAGTACGGCGCGGCCGGCCGGCTGCCGGGCCTCGACGCCCTGCCGCTCACCGGGTCGTACACGACGTACTCCGTGGTCAAGGACGGCGCGGACAAGGGCAAGCCCGACTACGTGACCGACTCCGCGGCGTCGGGCAGCGCGTGGGCGACGGGCACGAAGACGTACGACGGCGCGATCTCGGTCGACGTCGACGGGAAGCAGCAGCAGACGCTCCTCGAGCTCGCCAAGGCCAACGGGCTGCGCACCGGCGACGTGTCCACCGCCGAGATCCAGGACGCCACCCCGGCGGTCCAGGTCGCCCACGTCGGCGCCCGCTCCTGCTACGGCCCCGACACCGCGTCGTGCGGCACGGACGCGCTGCAGAACGGCGGCCTCGGGTCGATCAGCGAGCAGCTGCTGAACACCCGACCGGACCTCACCCTCGGCGGCGGGTCGGCGAGCTTCCAGCAGACCGCGAAGGCCGGGCAGTGGCAGGGTTCGACCCTGTTCGACCAGGCCGAGCAGCGCGGCTACCAGGTGGTCTCCGACGCCGACGGCCTCGCCGCCGTCCGTCGCGCCGACCAGTCGAAGCCGCTCCTCGGACTCTTCACCCCCGGGAACTTCCCGACCCGGTACGCCCCCACCACGGCGACCGTCGGCGGGGCCGACCAGGCACCCGTGCAGTGCACGCCGAACCCGGCACGCCTGTCGACCGGGCTCTCGCTGCAGTCGCTCACGAACAAGTCGATCGACCTGCTGAACCGTGACCGTGCGAAGTCCGGCAAGGGCTTCTTCCTGCAGGTCGAGGGCGCGAGCATCGACAAGCAGGACCACGCCGCCGACGCGTGCGGCCAGATCGGCGAGACGATCGACTTCGACGAGGCCGTGCAGGCGGCGCTCGCGTTCGCCGAGAAGGACGGCAACACGCTCGTGATCGCCACGGCGGACCACGCCCATTCGAGCCAGATCGTCGACAACACGCCGCCGACCTCGCTCTCCACGGCGCTCCGCACGGCCGACGGCACCACGATGAAGGTCTCGTACGGCACCTCGGCCGCCGGCAGCTCGCAGCAGCACACCGGCACGCAGGTCCGCATCGCGGCGTACGGCCCCGGCGCCGCGAACGTCGTCGGGCTCTCGGACCAGACGGACACGTTCTTCACGATCCGCGACGGCCTGGACCTGCACGAGGACCTCGCGGCGCTGTCCCGCGGCGCCCGCGTCGACCTGTCGGTCGGGGCACCGCGTCCGGGCCAGCGCGTGATGCTCACGGGCTCGCGGTTCGCCGGCGACCGCCAGGTGCGGGTCGCGGTCGGCTCGACCGACCTCGGCACGGTCGACGTCATCGACGGCACCGCCACGGTGGAGTGGAAGGCGACGCCCGGCAAGTCGACGATCACCTTCACGGGCGTGCAGTCCGGCAAGCAGGCGTCGAAGCAGGTCCGGGTCCGCTAGCACCCGGTACGGACGACGTCCGCGGCGCGCCCTGCCGGACCGGCGGGGCGCGCCGTCGCCCTGCGTCAGCCGCCGGGCGTCACCAGGCCCGTCTCGTACGCCAGCACCACCGCGTGCACGCGGTCCCGCAGCTGCAGCTTCGCGAGGATCCGTCCGACGTGCGTCTTCACGGTCTGCTCGGCGATGAAGAGCTCCGCGGCGATCTCCCCGTTCGACCGGCCCCGTGCGAGCAGCAGGAACACGTCGCGCTCCCGTTCCGTGAGCACCTCGAGCGCCTCGGTCCGGGGCGCCACCGGCAGCGGGCCCGCGACGAACGCCTCGACGAGGTGCCGGGTCACGCGCGGAGCGAGCAACGAGTCGCCGGCCGCCACCGTCCGGACCGCCTGCACGAGCTCGTCGGCACTGGCGTCCTTGAGCAGGAAGCCGCTCGCACCGGCGCGGAGGGCGTCGAACACGTAGTCGTCGATGTCGAAGGTCGTCAGCATGACGACCCGGACCGGTTCGGTCGCGGGTGCGGCCGTGATCCGGCGGGTCGCCTCGATGCCGTCGAGCGCGGGCATCCGCACGTCCATCAGGACGACGTCCGGCCGGAGCCGCAGCGCCTCGACGACCGCTGCGGCGCCGTCGGCGGCCTCGCCGACGACCTCGATGCCGTCCTGGGCCTGGAGGATCGCCACGAGTCCCATGCGGAACATCTGCTGGTCGTCGACCACCATCACACGCGTCATCGGGCTCCTCGGTCGGCCTGCGGACGCAGGGTGGTGGTGCCGGGGTGGCAGGGCAGGGTGACCCGGACGCGGAAGCCGCCGGACGGCAGCGGTCCGTGGTCGATCGTCCCGCCGAGGGCCGCGACGCGCTCCCGCATGCCGGTGAGCCCGAACCCGCCGTCGTCGGGCGGGACGATCGCGACGGTGTCCCGCGGTGGTGCCGCGTTCACGACCTCGACCGCGAGCACCGCGTCGCGCCGTACGACGGTCACGGCGGTCTCGGCACCCGGGGCGTGGCGTGCGACGTTCCCGAGGGCCTCCTGCACGACGCGGTAGGCAGCGAGTCGGGCCAGCGGGTCGATCGTGCCCCCGGACGCCCCCTCGTCGAGCTGGAGCGCGACCGGGATCCCGGCGGCCTGCGTGGCACGGGCGAGTGCGGGCAGGTCGTCGAGCCCGGGTTGCGGAGCCCGTTCGGCGGCGGTGTCGGCGCGGAGCGTACCGAGCAACTGGCGCATCTCCCGCAGGGCGGTCCGCGAGGTCTCGGCGATCGCGGCGAACTCGGCGCGTGCGGCCGGCGGCAGGTCCGCCACGCGGAAGGGTGCCGACTCGGCCTGCATGTGCACGACCGACATGCTGTGCGCGACGACGTCGTGGAGCTCGCGGGCGATCCGGGAGCGTTCCTCGACCGAGCGGCGTCGGGCCTGCTCGAGCTCGACGTCCCGACGGGCCTCGGCGAGCTCGACCCGGACCGCCCGACGCTGCCCGACGGCCACGGCCGTGCCGGCGAGGAGCAGGGAGCTGCCCGCGGAGACGACGAAGGTGGCGGCCCAGACGTCGGCCGGCTCCCAGCGTCCGGGTGCCACCGCGACGAGGGCGAGGGTCAGCACCGTGGCCGCGGTCCAGACGGCTGCGGTGAGCCGCCAGTCGGTCCGGACGCCGAGCACGACCAGGAGCGCGCCGACGCCGATGATCGCGGTGACCGGGAGCGGCCACGGACCGGCGGGCGACCCGGCGGTGAGGAGGCCGAGCGCCGCCACCGCCGCGAGGTGCGCCACCGAGGAGGTCCGCGGCAGGACCGGGGCGAGCCCGAGCGAGACCGAGAGGACCGCGGTGACGAGCAGTGCGAGGGGGACGGGCACGTCGTACACCGCCACCGTCACGGGGGCCGCGACCGCGAACAGGGTCGCGGCGACCACGACGAGCACGATCCGAGCGACGACCACGGGCCAGGTCGCCCACTCCCGACGCGTCGACCACGGCCGGCGTCGGCGGGGCGTCACGGGTGGGACGTGGGCGGTCACGGTCGAGCGGTCCCTCCGGCGTGGGCGAGCTGCGGGGCGGGTGGTGCCGTGTCCATCTCGGCCGCACGGGCCGCGGCGCGGGCGTCCCGCTTCCGGCCGACTCTACCGAGGACGCGGTCGACGGCGATGCCGAGCCCGGCGGCGACCACCATCGAGACGAGCGCGGCGACGACGGGTTCGTGCAGCACGCTCGACGTCGCGAGGGCGATCCCGATCGAGGTGGCCGACCACGCCAGTCCGGCGATCGAGCTGATCGCGAGGAAACGGCGGTACGGCAGCCGGGTGGCGCCGGCGGTCATGTTCACCGCGACCCGTCCCACGGGGATGTACCGGCCGACGAGGACGAGGCTCGCGGACCGCCGTTGCATCTGCCGCTCGGCGAAGGCGAACGCCGAGGCGATCCGTGGGCGGCGGGATCGCGCGAGCCGGTCCAGTCCGATCCGACGGCCGATCCAGTACGCGACGGAGTCCCCGGCGACCGCGCCGAGCGCGGCGGCCACGAGCACCCCCGCGAGGAGCGGCTGTCCGGAGGTCGCGGCGACGGCGGCGACCGCGACGAGGGCCGTCTCGCTCGGCACCGGCGGGAAGAAGCCGTCCACCAGGCAGAGCACGAACAGGACGACGAAGACGAGCGGGCTGGTCGCCAGCTCGACGACGAGCGGGGTGATCTGGTCGAACACGGTGGCTCCCTCCGCCGACGGACCTCGTCGACGGTCCCGACGTTACGGAACCGCGCGCCTGCTGCCATCCCCCGCGGGTCTCGACCACCCCCTACCGTGGTGTGACGTCGCCCGACCGGTCAGGCGGCGCCGTCCGACCCGTCGGCGGCCGTCGCCTCGCGCGCGATCGTCTCGGTCGCCGCGGCTGCCTCGGTCGCCGCGGCTGCCTCACGGATCCGTCGGACCACGGCCGTCGTGGAGTGCTCCGGGACGTAGTCGACCATGACGACCTCGCCGCCGTAGCCGCGCACCACCGCGGTCTCCCGCAGCATCTCGGGGGAGTAGTCGCCGCCCTTGACGTAGACCTCGGGCCGCAGCCGCTCCAGCAGGGGGATCGGGGTGTCGGTCGCGAAGACGGTCACCAGGTCGACGCACGCGAGCGCCGCGATGACGCCCGCCCGGTCCTCGGCCGGGTTGATCGGACGCTCCGGGCCCTTCAGCCGCCGGACGGAGTCGTCGTCGTTGAGCGCGACGACGAGCAGGTCGCCGAGGTCGCGGGCCTGCCGGAGGTAGGTCGTGTGTCCGCGGTGCACCACGTCGAAGCAGCCGTTCGTGAACACGATGCGCCGACCGGCCGCCCGCGCGTCCGCCACGGCGCCGGCGAGTTCCTCGTGGTCGACGACCGTGGCCGCCGGCGCCGTCACGGACTCCAGGAGCGCCGCGGCGGTGCAGACGGACGTCCCCGCCTCACGGACGACGACGTCCGCGGCGGCCTGGGCGACGGACACGGCGTCGCGGAGCGGTGCGCGCACCGCGAGCGCCACCGTCACGGCGGCGCAGAAGGTGTCGCCGGCACCGGACGCCTGCTGCTCGGACGCCGGGACGGCACGCGTGCGGAAGCCGTCGGCAGTGCCGTCCTCGACGAGGACGGTGCCGTCGCGGTCCAGCGTGACGACGGCAGCGCGCGCGCCGGTGCGTCGGAGGACCTCCTGCCGGGCGTCCACGACCGCCGAGGCCCGGTCGCTGCCGGTCCCGAGCGACGCATCGAGCAGTGCCCCGGCCTCGCCGGCGTTCGGCGTGACGAGGTCGGGTCGGAGGTGCGCCCAGCGGGTGAGGTCGTGCGCGTCGACGACGACCGCGGCGGGACGGTCGGCGTCGAGCACCGGGACCACGTCGGCCGGGTCCACGCCGAGCCCGTAGTCGCAGACGACCGCGGCGTCCGCGCACCGGAGCGCACGGGCGACGGCACCGGCCAGACGCACACCGTGCTCGGCGGTCGGCTCGGCGGCGATCTCGTCCACGCGGACGACGACCCGGTCGCCGCCGACGACGCGCGACTTCGTCGTGGTGCGGGTGCCGGGGACGACGACCATGCAGGACGTGTCCACCCCGGCGGCGTCGAGGCGTTCGCGGAGCACGACACCGGCCTCGTCGTCGCCGAGCAGCCCGACCATCCGGACGCGTGCGCCGAGCGCGCGGGCGTTCACGGCGGTGTTCGCCGCGCCGCCCGGGACCGCGACCGTCCCGGTGACACGGACCACCGGGGCCGGTGCCTCGCGCGAGACCCGTTCCGCCTCGCCGACGGTCCAGCGGTCGAGGATGCAGTCGCCGATGACGACGACGAGCGGTTCGCGGTCGTCGACCGCGGCGACGAGCTCCCGGACGAGCCGGACGTCCGCGCTCACCGTGCGCCCCCGGCGGGCGGTGCCGCCTCGAGGTGCACGACGGTCGTGGTGGTCAGCTCGTCGAGCAGGTGCGGGCCGTACCCGAACCCGGCACCCGAGGCCCCCCGGGGCTGGGCGCTGCCGCCCGGGGCGCCCCCGAACACGGCGTTCACCTTCACCGTGCCGACGGGGAGCTCGGCCGCGGCGCGCAGGGCGTGCCCGGTGTCGTTCGTCAGCACCGTGGCGGCGAGCCCGTACCGGTCGGCGGCGGCGAGCCGGAGGCCCTCGTCGAAGTCCTCGACGACGCGGACGGGGGCGATCGGCCCGAAGGTCTCCTCGGTCATGACGAGCATGTCGTCGGTGACACCGGTGAGCACGGTCGCGGGGTAGAAGGTGCCAGGGCCGTCCGGTGTGGCCCCGCCGGTGCGCGCCGACGCACCACGCTGCAGGGCATCGTCGACGTGCGACTGCACGGTGCGCCGGAGCCGGTCGTCGACGAGCGGCCCGTACTCCGCCGCCGGGGCGGAGGTGCGCCGCTCGGCCTCGGCGACGAGTGCGGTCACGAACGGCTCGGCGACCGCGCGGTGGACGTAGACCCGCTCGACGCTCGTGCAGATTTGGCCGGTGTTGGCGAAGGCTCCGAGGGCGACCTGGGCCGCGGCCCACACCGGGTCGACGTCGCCGTCCACGACGACCGCGTCGTTCCCGCCGTTCTCGCGCACGACGTGGGCGCGGGTCCGCACGGCCGCCTCGGAGAGCCGGTCGCCGGTGGCGGTCGACCCGACGTGGGCGTAGACGTCGATGCCGTCCTGATCGAGGAGCAGCTCGCCGGTGGCGGCGTCGCCGTCGACCCCGACGAGGACGCCGTCCGGCAGGACCTCGGCGAGCAGGGCGTTCAGGCGGGCGATCGTCGCGGGGGAGCGCTCGCTGCCCTTGTGCACGACCGTGTTGCCGGTGACGATCGCGGCGCCGAGGATCCCGCACGCGACGGCGACCGGGTCGTTCCAGGGAGTGAGTGCGAGCACGACGCCACGCGGGTGCGGCACCGACCAGTCGGCAGCGCCGAACGCACCGCGCAGGGCCTCGCCGCGGTGCACGGGTCCGAGCTCGGCGTACTGCACGAGGGTCCCGATGCCCGCTTCGACCCCGCCGATCGCGTCGCCGGGGACCTTGCCGGTCTCG
Source organism: Curtobacterium sp. LFS084 (assembly GCF_047977705.1). Taxonomy (NCBI): domain Bacteria; kingdom Bacillati; phylum Actinomycetota; class Actinomycetes; order Micrococcales; family Microbacteriaceae; genus Curtobacterium; species Curtobacterium sp. LFS084. The sequence continues at coordinate 17,799 of NZ_JBFPFM010000011.1, read as the reverse complement.
CGGGTGTTGAGCTCCGCCAGCTCCTGTGCGTGCGCACGGACGTGCTCGGCAGCGCGGTGGAGCAGGGCTCCGCGTCCCGCAGGCGCGGTGCGAGCCCAGGCCGGTGCAGCCGCGCGGGCACGCGCGACTGCTTCCCGGACCTCGTCCTCGGTGGCGCGCCGCACGGAGCTGGCGAGGGCCCCGGTGGTCGGGTCGGCCACGACGATGTCGTCGGTGGCGGGGGGTGCGATCGTCATGGTGTCCTTCCGAGGGGCTGCCGGGCGTCCGACGCTCCTCGCGCGGTGCTGGGCACGTCCACGGCATCGCGTTTCTCGTCCATCCGGCGTCGCTGCTGGACGCCCGGGCGGCGCACGGTCGGTAGACGGGACGGGTGCAACTGATCGGCAACGGTGGAGAACCCTTCGACGACGTCCGCGAGATCGCGGTGCTCCGGGGCGGTGGACTCGGCGACCTCATGTTCGCCGTCCCTGCGATCGAGGCCCTCGCGGCGGCCTACCCGGCGGCGCGGGTCACCCTGTTCGGCACGCCGATCGCACCGGCGGTCCTGCGCGGTCGGACCGACGCCGTACACGCGTTCGAGGAGCTCCCGGTCGTGCCGGGCGTCCGGGACGCCGGAGCCGGTGCCGGTGCCGGTGCCGGTGCCCCGACCGTCGAGGCCTTCGAGGCGCGGACCGTCGGCCGCTTCGACCTGGCCGTGCAGCTGCACGGCGGCGGCCGGAACTCGAACCCGTTCCTGCTCCGCCTCGGCGCCCGGCACACGGTCGGCACCGCCACCGAGGACGCCGAGGTGCTGGACCGCTGGGTCCGCTACGTCTACTACCAGCACGAGGTCCTGCGGGCGCTCGAGGTCGTCTCGCTCGCCGGTGCAGCACCGGTGGTGCTCGATCCTCGCGTCCGCGTCACCGACGAGGAACGCCTGGCGGTCCGCGACGGACTCGGGGTGACCGACCGGCTCGTCGCGATCCACCCGGGCGCCACCGACCCGCGTCGACGGTGGAGCCCGGAGCGCTTCGCCGCCGTCGCCCTGGCGCGGCTCCGTGCCGGCGACGACGTGGTCCTGGTCGGCGACGCGACCGACGTCCCCGCGGCCCGCGCGATCCGGGCGGCACTGCCGGACGAGGTCGTGGGCCGGCTGCACGACGTGACCGGATCGCTCCCGCTGACCGAGCTGCCCGCGGTGCTCGCCGCCGCCGACCTCGTGGTCGGGAACGACTCCGGCCCACGGCACCTCGCGGTCGCCGTCGGGACGCCGACGGTCGGGGTGTTCTGGTTCGGCAACGTCGTGAACGCCGGGCCGTTCGACCGCGGCCGGCACCGCGTGCACCTCGCCTACGTGACGCGGTGCCCGGTCTGCGGCATCGACGTCACGCAGGTCGGGTGGACGGCCGAGCGCTGCGCGCACGACCCGTCGTACGTCGACGAGGTCGATCCGGAGGCGGTCCTGGCCGACGTCGAGGACCTGCTCCGCACCACGTGACGGGAGGCGCGGTGCGAGCCCGCACCGCGCCTGGCGTCCCGCACTCGGTGCGGTCTACGGCCAGCTCGGCTCCGTCGCCGGCATGATCGACATCTCGCGGATCTCGCAGCCGGCCGGCTGCGACAGCGCGAACAGGATCGCGTTCGCCACGTACTCGGGCTCGATGAGCTGCGCGTCCGGACCGGGCTTGTACTGCTCGGTGCGGTCCGCGAAGAAGTTCGTGCGCATCCCGGCGGGGATGACGTTCGTCACGCCGACGCTGCCGCCGGTCTCGGCGGCGAGCGCCTGCGAGAACCCGCGGACACCGAACTTCGACGCCGAGTAGGCGGTGCCGTCCCCGACCCCGCGCAGGGCGAGCGAGGACGAGATCGTCACGACCCGGCCGTGCGAGGCCTCGAGCGCCGGCAGCGCCGCACGCACGACCGCTGCGGTGCCGAGCAGGTTGACGGCGACGATGCGCTCCCAGTCCCCGGAGGAGATGCCGCCGATCGGCGCGGGCTTGTCGATCCCGGCCGCGGTGACGACCGCGTCGAGACCGCCGTGCCGCTCGGCCGCGTCGCGCACGGCACGCTCGGTGGCCTCGGTGTCGGTGACGTCGACCGCGACCGCGTCGGTGCCCCCCGGGACGGCGTCGACCCGCAGGTCGAGGACGATCGGGGTACCGCCGGCCTCGGTGACCAAGGCGACGACGGCGGCTCCGAGGCCGGAGGCGCCGCCGGTGACGAGGACGCGGCCGATTGGGGTGGTGGGGACGGGCATGGACTTCCTTCCGTGGTGGTGGTGCTCGCGCGCGGTCCGCGCGCGAGCGTCGTGGGACGTCGAGGCTCAGCCGACGTGCTCGAGCGCGGCCGCGAGGCGGGTCGTCGAGCGGCCGGGGTGGAACGGGACCGTGACGACGCGGCCACCCCACTCGGCGAGGGTGGCCGTCTCGGGCAGCTCGCTCGCGGTGTAGTCGCCGCCCTTCGCCCACACGTCGGGCCGGAAGCGTCGGAGGGCCTCGTCGGGTGTCGGCTCGTCGAACACCACGACGGCGTCGACGCAGTCCAGCGCGAGCAGGAGTTCGACGCGGTCGTCCTGGGTCATGATCGGTCGTTCGGGACCCTTGAGCGCCCGGACCGAGTCGTCCGAGTTCAGGCAGACGACCAGGCAGTCGCCGAGCGCGCGGGCGGCGGAGAGGGTGCGGGCGTGGCCGGCGTGCAGCAGGTCGAAGCAGCCACCGGTCGCGACGACCGTCCCCCCGGCACTCCGGACGTCGTGCACGACGCGCATCGCGTCGCGGTCGGCTCCGGGGACGCGCACGGGTGCGGGGCCCTCGTCCGCGAGGAGTGCGGTCACCCCTCCGGCGGCGAGGTACTCGGAGGCGGCGTCGACCCCGGCTGCGACGGCGTCGGTGACGTCGGACCCGGACGCGAGCGCCACGGCGACGCTCGCAGCGAGTCGGTCGCCGGCACCGCAGGGGTCGCCGGCCGTCACGGACGGGGCGGGGACGAAGCGGTTGCCGGACCGACCGTCCGCGACGAGGGCGCCCCGGTCACCGAGCGTCACCGCCACGGCGTCGACGCCCCAGCGCGTGACCAACGCTTCTGCCGCTTCGGTCGCGAACGGCACGCCCTGTCCGCCGACGTCGGTGAAGCCGCGCGCTTCGGCCTGGTTCGGCGTCGCCACGGCGATCCCGGCGACGGGCTCGGCACCCTTGGGGTGCGGGTCCCACACCACGGGGACACGCTCGGCGGTGCGGGCGATCGCGGTGCGCAGGGCCGGCGCGGCGGCGACACCGCGGCCGTAGTCGGCGACGACCACGGCGTCCACGGTGTCGAGCGCGGCCAGCATCTCCGGCGTGGCATGTGGCACCGGCGGGGTGGCGCACCCCTCGTCGATCCGCACGAGGGCGTGGTCGACGACGCGGACGCGGGTCTTCACCGGGGTGGGCGCGCCGGACGGCCCGGCGACCACGGTGACGTCGGGCAGCAGGGACCGGATCTCGTCGGCCGGGCCGTCGTCGCTCAGCACCGTGACGAGGGTGACGTCGTGTCCGTCCCGGGCGAGCATCGTCGCGACGAGGCCGGCGCCGCCGGCGCGTCGGTCGTCCGTGCGGACGTCGACGACGGGCACCGGTGCGTCCGGGCTGAGCCGTTCGCTGGTCCCGGAGACGTCGACGTCGAGCAGGGTGTCGCCGACCACCGCGATCCGCAACCGCACGGGACCACCAGGGGCGGCCGTACCGACCAGCTGTCGGCGGGTGCCCGGCCGCTGTCGGCGGGTGTCGGCGCTCATCGGCGGCCGCCACGGCGGAGCGCGGGCTCCATGGCGCGGCAGAGCGCGTGCACGAGCACGAGCTGCGCCTCCTGCACGTTCGCGGACGCCCCGTCGATGCAGATCGCGTCGTCGACCGCTTCGGCGAGGGGGTTCGGACGCGGGCCGGTCATCGCGATCGCCCGCGCGCCGACCGCCCGTGCCGCGGCTGCCGCACGGAGCAGGTTCGGGCTCCTCCCGCTGGTCGAGAGCAGCACGACCACGTCCCCGGCGCGGGCGTGCGCCGACACCTGCCGGGCGAACACCTCGTCGTAGCCGTAGTCGTTGCCGATGGCTGTCACGGCCGACGACTCGGCGTGGAGCGCGATCGCGGAGTAGGCGGGCCGGTCCCCGTCGAACCGTCCGACCAGCTCCGACGTCAGGTGCTGCGCCTCGGCTGCGGACCCGCCGTTGCCCGCCGCGAGCAACCGTCGGCCGGCGACGAGCCGCGCAGCGATGTCGTCCGCCCAGTCGGCGATGTGGTCCCCGTGGTCGACGAGCGACGCGATGACGGGGACGGAGGCGGCGACGTGGTCGAGGACCACCCGGGCACTCGCCGTGGTGGCGTGCCCGTCGAGTCCGGTCTGCTGGTCGATGGTCATCGTGCGGTCCTCTCCGTCGGCTGCACGGCGCGGGCGATCCGGCCGGCGTCGGTGCTGCGCGTGCGTGCGGCTGCGCGGGTGCGTGCCGCGGCGGTGGTCCCGGCGACGGCCACCGACTCCGCGGCGGTGGCGCCGGCGACGCCCACCGACCCCGTGGCGGCGGTCCCGGCGACGCCCGCCGACCCCGCGACCCCTGTCGTCCCGGCGAGGAGGCGCTCGTAAACGCGTTCGCTGTCCCCCGCGACCTTCTGCCAGGTGTACCGGGCCTCTGCACGTTCCCGGCCGGCGCGCCCGTAGGCCTCCCGTCGGTCCGCGTCGTCGAGCAGCGCACCGACCGCCCGGGCGACCGCGTGCTCGTCGCGCGGGAGGACGTGCAGCCCCGTGGCGTCCTCCACGACGGTGTCGATGAGTCCGCCGACGCTCGAGGCCACGACCGGTCGACCGCACGCCATCGCCTCGAGCGGCACGATGCCGAACGGCTCGTACCACGGAGCACACACGACGACGTCGGCGCTGCGGTAGACGGCGGGCATGTCGTGCTGACCGAGCTGGCCCCGGAAGGTCGCGTGGTCCCGCACGCCGAGCTCCCGCGCCAGCGCGTCGAGCCGCTGGTACTCCGGGTCGTCCGGCAGGTCGGCGCCGGCGACACCGGCACCGCCGACCACGACGAGTTCGACGTCGCGTCCGGCGTGCACGAGGTCCGCGAGCGCGGCGATGGTCGTGCCGACGCCCTTGCGCCGGACGAGGCGGGAGGCGGACAGCACCCGGAACGGACGCTGCCGCTCCTCGACGGGGCCGTCCGGTCGGAACAGCGTCGTGTCGACGCCGCACGGGACGACCGAGATGCGCTGGAGCGGCACTCCGAGGGCCTTGAGCTCGAAGGCCTCGTCCGAGCAGGTCGCGACGACCTGGTCGACGCTCCGGCCGACGGCGGGTTCGATCCACTCACGCTCGGCTGGACTGGTGTCCGCCGAACCCTGGTGCCGACGCTTCACGACACCGAGCGCGTGGAAGGTCTGCGCAACGGGGATCCGGACGCCCCCGGTGCGGGCCTGCACCTGGGCGACGGCCTCGAGCGCAGCGTGCCCGGACATCCAGAAGTGCCCGTGCACGACGTCCGGCCGGTCGACGAACCACTCGGCGGCGAGGACGGACGCGAACGCCCCCATGTACGGGAACAGCTCGTCCTTGGGGACGTGCCGTGCCGGACCGGCATCGACGTGCACGACCTCGACGCCCGGTCGGAGGAGCACCCGGACCGGCTGCCCAGCGTCGTCGCGCCGGGTGTAGACGGTGACCCGGTGGCCCCGGTCCGCGAGTGCACCGGACAGCTCCGCGACGTGGACGTTCTGGCCACCAGCGTCGACCCCGCCGAGGACCGCGAGCGGACTCGCGTGCTCGGACACCATGGCGATCTTCATCCCAGGCTCCCTTCGAGAGCGGCTCCCGCCGCTCGGTTCGTGCGCCCCCCGCGCGTGACCACGTCGTCGAGCAGGTCGTCCCAGTCGGCCAGGTACCGTCCGAGCGCGTGCCGCGCCAGCACGGCCTCCCGTGCCACGGCCCCGCGGCGACGTGCTTCGTCGGGGTCCTCGAGCAGGGTCCTGGAGGCGCGGACCAACTCCTCGACGTCGGTCGCGATCGCGCCCGCCTCGGCGGGGACCGTGCGACTCGCGTCGGTCGTCGCGAGCGCCAGGACGGGCATCGCCATGTGCATCGCCTCGATGAGGGACAGTCCGAGGGACGTCCACCGGTTGGGGTGCACGTAGGCGCGACGCTCCGCGAGCGCGGCGTGCATCGGGTCGGACGGGACGTCGCCGAGCGCGACCACACCGTCGCCGAACCCGAGTTCCGGCAGTCGTTCGGTGGCCATGCCCCACACGTCGACCGGCGCCACCGCGGCGAAGCGGGGGAGCAGGTCCGTCCCGACCACGCGGTTCCGCCGGACCGGCTCGTTGATGACGACGCCGAAGCGGTCGAGCGAACCGGTGTACAGCGGCCCGGGGTCGACGACACCGTGCTCGATGACGGTCGTCCGGGTGGTGCCGCAGTCCCACATGAGCGCGTTCCAGTGCGTGACGTGCGCGATCGTGAGGTCGTCGCGGTCGCGGAACGGGTGCAGGCTGTTCGGCACGTCGATCCGCGGTGCGTTGTGCTCGACGACGACCACGGGCACCTCCCGACCACCGAGCAGTCGTCGAGCGAGTTCGCGTTCCTCCACCCGCTGCACGACGACGACGTCGACCTCGGCGGCGGCGACGTCGGCCGGGTCGATCTCGACCGCCGAGTCGGGCCAGTCCCGGCCACCACGGCCGAGGCCCCACGCGTCGCGCTCGGCGTTCGTCGGGATGAGGTACTCGTGCGTGCCGCGGACGAAGGCGTCCATCCAGCCGCCGTGCACGTGCCACACGAGGATCCGCATGCGGGCCTTCCGGTCGAGGAGAAGTGGGAGCAGTGCGGAAGCTACGCAGCACCCTCTGGCGCGCTCCGCAGACTTCTCCGGTCCATCCACGAAGCGCGGTCGAGGAGCCGTTCGTGCGCTTCGAGGACGTCCTCGGTGCGCACGGAGGACAGGCACGGGTGGCCCGGCACCGGGCACTCGCGGGCCCGGCTGAGGCGGCACGGAGCCTGCTGGTCGCCCAGCAGTTCGACGAGCGGCGCGTCCGGCGCCCACTTGACGGCGGGGACGACCGGCGAGAACAGGCTCACGATCGGTGCCCCGACCGCGGCCGCGAGGTGCGCCGGCCCGGTGTTGCCCACGACGACGACCTCGGCGCCGGCGAGCACCGCCGCGAGCTCGGCCGGCGTCGTACGACCACCGAGGTCGATCGCGGTGTCCCCGGCGACCCGGGCCGTCAGCGCGCGTTCGCCCGGCGATCCCGTGACGACGACGGGCATCCCGCGGGTCGCGTACGCGGCGACCAGGTCGCGGTGCCGCTCCTCCGGCCACGCGCGCGCCGGGACGCTGGCGCCGGGGTGCACGACGACGTAGCGGTCCAGGGCGGCCACCTCGGCAGGCGGGTCGACGTCGAGACGCACGCCGAGCCTCCCGGCGTCCCCCTCGGGCGGACGGAACCCGGCCGCTGCGACGATGCGCAGCGCCCGTTCGGCCTCCGGAACGTCCTCGGGGAGGTCCTCGCCGGGGCGGAGCCGCACGTCGAGCAGGAAGCCGGGGTGGTCGACGCTGGCACCGGAGACCCGGCCGACGCCGGCGAGGCGGAGCAGGAGCGCCACGGGGAGTGGCGACTGGTGGAACGAGGTGAGGACCACGGCCTCGTCCGGTGCCTCCTCGGCGACCAGGGCGCGGAACTCGGCGAGCACGGCGTCGTCGACCGGTCTGGCGGTCTCGGTCACCCACGGCGCCGCCCAGACCCGGACCCGGTCGACACCGGGCAGCAGGTCCGCCGCGGGGGCACCCTGCGGCCCGCACAGCATGCTTACGTGGGACGCCCCGGCGGCGACGGCCCGGACAGCAGGGCCCGCGACGAGCACGTCCCCGAACGAGTCGAGCCGGACGACGAGGACCCGGGGGCCGGCCCTCACGAGCGGACCGTCCGCACGTGCTCGAGCACGAGGGCGACCGCGTCCTCGATCGTCGCCGCGACCGTCGGTGCGGCGTCGACCTCCTCCTGCCGGGTGCGCGGCGTCGGGACGAGCACGGCCTGGGCGCCCGCGGCCAGCGCCGCTCCGACGTCGGCGCCGATGTCCCCGACGACCACGAGCTCGGACGGGTCGAGGCCGAGCCGGTCGGCCGCGTCGAGGACCATCCCGGGGCGGGGCTTCCGGCACGCGCAGTCGTCGTCGGCGTCGTGCGGGCAGACGCACCACACGTCGAAGGCTCCGACGAGTTCGTCGACCCGGGCGTTCGTGGCGTCGACCTGCTCGCGCGTCGCCGTCCCCCTCGCGATCACCGACTGGTTCGTCACCACCCCGAGCGCGAGTCCGGCCGCCCGGGCACGACCGACCGCCCGCCGCGCGCCGGGGACGGGCACCACCAGCCTCGGATCGGCGTTGTAGGGGACGTCGACGACGAGCGTGTCGTCGCGGTCGAAGAGGAGACCGCGCACGGTGCGGTCCGGAGCGAGAGCCATGCCCCCGACCTACCGGCGCGCAGCCGGGGGCCGGCTCAGGAACAGCCGGCGAACGCGATCCCGGACGAACGGACCGGCGCCCACGGCTACCGTCGCCCGCGTGACCGCCGTCCCCACCCTGCCCCCGTCCGACGGGCGCCCCGAGCTGCTCGTGCTCCGCGCCATCAAGCTCGGCGACCTGCTCGTCGCGGTGCCCGCACTGCACGCGCTGCGCCGCGCCTTCCCGGACCACCGGATCTCGCTCGCCACCACGGCGTGGCTCGCGCCCGTCGTCGAACTCCTGCCGGACGTCGACGTGCACCTCGCCCAGCACGGTCTGGACCACCCGATCGGTGCGCCCGCCGGGGCGATCGACGTGGCGGTGAACCTGCACGGCGCCGGGCCGGAGTCCTCCGACCTGGTCGCGGCCCTCGGTGCCCGTCGGGTGATCGGCCACGCCGACCCCACGAACGGCTTCGACGGGCCTGGTTGGCCCGACGGCGTGCACGAGCGCGACCGGTGGGCCCGCCTGCTCGCCTGGCACGGCATCGCCGCCGATCCCGACGACGTCGGCATCGCGCGTCCGGCGACGCCCCCGGTCGCCGAGGGGGCAGCGGTCGTGCACGTCGGCGCCTTCCACGGCGCACGGCACTGGCCGACGGACCGCTTCGCCGCCGTGGTGCGCGGACTGCGAGCGCGCGGCCTCGACGTGGTCCTGACGGGAGGCGCGGACGACGTCGAGCGTGCGGCCGCCGTCGCGCAGGCGGCCGGGCTGGCGCCGGGGGCGGTGCTGGCCGGTGTGCTGCCGCTGCAGGACTTCGCGGGCGTCATCGCCGCCGCCGCGCTCGTCGTCACGGTGGACACCGGGGCGGCGCACCTCGCGTCCGCCTACGGGATCCCCTCGGTGGTCGTGTTCGGACCGGCGCCACCCGAGGCGTGGGGGCCGCCCGCAACGGGTCCGCACGTCGTCCTCACCGACGCCTCGGTGCGCCGCGGCGACGTCTTCGCCGAGGACCCGGACCCGGCGCTCCTCGCGATCGGTCCCGACGACGTGCTCGCCGCGGTCGACACGCTCGCGGTCGGTCGACGACCCGCTGTGACCGACGGGACGGCCGCTCAGTAGCGTGGCCGTTGAGCGACCCGGACACGCCGGGTGCTCACGAGGAGGCACACGTGTTCGAAGCCGCGAACATCCGGGACTGGATCGGTCTGCCGGTCGTCGACGAGGCGGACGACAAGGTCGGCACGCTCGAGAGCATCTACTACGACACCGCGACCTCCGAGCCCGCCTTCGGAGCGGTCACCACGGGGATGGTCGGCTTCCAGAAGCTCCTGTTCGTGCCGCTGACCGGTGCGCTGGTCGCGCCGAAGCACCTGCGGGTCGCGTACCCGAAGAAGCTCGTGAAGGACGCGCCGACGATCGCGACCGACGGCGAGCTCGACGCGTCGCTCGAGCCGGAGGTCTACCAGCACTACGGCCTCGAGTACCGCACGGGCAGCGGGGGAGAGCGACGCCTGGGCCGTCGCTGACCGCCGGCGACGGGTCGGCGCGTTAGCCTGGTTCGTCCGACCCGTCCCTGGAGGCCGAACCTGCTCCGCTCCGTCCGCTCGACGCTGCTCGCCGTGGTGGCGGTCATCGTCGTGCTCGCGGGGTCGGTCGCCGGCGGCGGTGCGGTGTCCGCTGCGCCGATGTGGCCGGTCCCGCAGCCGTACCCGGTGACCGGCGACCCGGTCGAGACGCTCGCCGACATCCCACCGGGCAGCGAGTACGTCGCACTCGGCGACTCGTACTCGGCCGGCTACGGGCTGTCCGATCCCACCCACCTGCCGACCGGCGCCTGCGGACAGTCCGCCCAGGACTACCCGCACCGCATCGCCGCACGGTTCGGGCTCGACCTCACCGACGTCACCTGCGGCGGTGCCACGAGCGACGACGTCACGAGCGGATTCCAGTTCAAGGGGGTCCCGCCGCAGATCCGGTCGCTGTCCGAGCGCACCCGGTTGGTGACGCTGACGATCGGCGGCAACGACGCCGACCTGTTCGGCACCGCGGCGTCGTGCCTCGCCCTCTCCCCGAAGGGCCCGGTGTTCTCCGGCCGCGACGCGCCCTCCTGCCGCAGCACGCTCGTCCGGGACGGCGAGGACATGCTCCGGACGAAGATCGAGTCCCGCGTGGCGCTCGGCATCGCCGACACCCTCGCCACCGTGCGGGAGGCCGCGCCGAACGCGACCGTCCTGTTCATCGGGTACCCGGCGATCTTCCCGGACACCGACCACACGCCGAAGGGCGGCTGCTTCCGGTCCGCGCTCGACCTCGGGACCCTGGCGGGCTCCTTCCCCTCGAACACCTACCCGTTCACGAACACCGACGTGCGGTACCTGCACGGCGTGCAGGAGGCACTGAACGACGTGTCGGCGTCGGCGGCACGGGCCGCAGGGGTCCGGTTCGTCGACGTGTTCTCGAGCACCCAGGCGCACTCGGCGTGCGCGACGAAGAAGCCCTACGTGTCGGGGGTCTCGCTCGACGGGACCGGTGACCTGCGGCGGATCGACCTCGAGCCGGGCGCGCTGCACCCGAACACCCGCGGCGTCGCCTACCTCACCAAGCGCGTCGCGGCGGCCGCCCGGGACCTCGCCGGCTGATCCGCCGCTCCGGCGACCGGGGCGTCGTGCGCCGCGGGCGGGACGACGACGACCGGCGACACCGTCTCGCGCAGGACGTCGTGCAGGACCGAGCCCGAGAGCGCCGTCACGTGCCCGAGCCCGAGCACCACGACCGAGGCGCGACGCGTGTGCGCAGCGATCGCGTGCCCCGGGTGGCCCTCGACGAGCAGCGGGTGGAAGCGGACGTCGGGGTAGCGGCCCACCAGGTCCGTCGTGACCCGCTGCAGGAGCTCGGCGTTCCGGGTCCGCCACCGCATCGGGTCCTCGGCGAAGTCCGTGAGACCCGTCCGGGTGAGCACCGGCATCTCCCACGCGCGGAGCAGCGTCACCCTCCGGCGGAGCCGACGGGCCTCGTCGACGGCGATCGCGAGGGCGCGGTCGTCGACCGGTTCCTCGACCGCGAGCACGACGTCGCCGGCGATCGGATGGGGTCCCTCCGGCACGACGACCGTCGGGACCGCTGCGCGTGCCGCGACACGGGCCGGGTCCCCACCGGCGGTGGAGCCGCGACGGCCGCGGAACGTGCCGATGACGAGGACGTCGCCGCCGTCCGACTCCTCGACGAGTGCCGTGGTGAACGGTCCGGCGTGCCGTCGTACCTCGACCCGCGCGTCGGGCATCGCGGCCCGGGCAGCGTCCGCCACCGCGTCGGCGACGCGTTTCCCGTCCGGACCCGTGCGACCCTCGATCGCCGGGTCGACCCCGATCACCCGGATGCGGTCGATGCCCGTCCCGGCCCGGTCGGTGACCCAGTGCAGGGCCTCCTCGTGCGGCGCTGCCGCATCGGCGGCCAGTGTGACCGTCCTCCACCGTTCGTCCATCCCGATCGACCTCCTCGTCCGGGGTCCTCCGGGGCGTCGTCATGGCGCTCCTCACCCTGCAAACTACTCCCGCTCCCCGGTCGCGGACCCGACCCGTCGGCACGGTGCGGACGCCGACCGGGCCGACCCGCGCCTCCTGGACCAACCGGCGCAGCCGGGGACCGACCCGCACCGCGCGGCCCCGCGTCGACACCGTCCGCCGCCGGGTAGCGTCGCGCTCGTGGTGCTGAGCGCGGGACTCCTGCTGTACCGGACGGACGACGTCGGCGTGCAGGTCTGGATCGCGCACATGGGCGGGCCGTTCTGGCGGAACCGACCACGCGCGTGGTCCATGCCGAAGGGGCTCGTCGAGGGGGACGAGGACCCGCTCGAGACCGCCCGCCGCGAGTTCGCCGAGGAGATCGGGGTCGCCGCGCCCGACGGCCCCGTCACGGACCTGGGGGAGGTGCGCCAGGCGTCCGGCAAGCGTGTGCGGGTGTTCGCGGTCGCGGCCCCCGCGTTCACGGTCGACCGGGTGCGGTCGAACACGGCGCGGATCGAACTGCCGCGGGGATCCGGCCGGTACGTCGAGGTGCCGGAGGTCGACGACGCACGGTGGGTGCCGGTCGACGAGGCGCGCACGATGCTCGTCGCGGGACAGGTCGCCGCGCTCGACCGGCTGCCGGAGGGGTGACCCGCGCCGGACACCGGTCGACGGTCACCTGTCCCGATCACGGCATCGTGTGGACGGTCTTCGCGCTCCCTGGATAGCCTGAGGAGGCGTCGAGACACCGACGTCTGGCTCAGGGACCAGGTCAGCACGAGCAGGGGAGCACGATGCGGCGCTTGCGCACCGTCACGGCGGCACTGACCGCCCTCGCACTCGGAGGGGGACTCGCGCTCGTCGGCGCGTCGTCAGCCTCCGCCGCACCGGCCGGACACTGGGGGACCTTCACCCTCGCCGGCCAGACCAAGGCCTACACCGGCACCGTCAGCATGCCTGGCTTCCCGGAGACCACCTTCACGTCGAACTCGCGGCAGTCGACCGTCGTGAGCGGCAACTCCACCTGGCAGGGACCGAACACCGGCCCGGGCGCGGCGTACGGGTCGAGTCGTGGCAACACGTACCTCAACCAGCGACCGCTCGCCGACGCGGCCGGCCAGCCGTCGGTCACCACGTACACCTTCGCCGAGCCGACGCCCGGTGCGAGCAGCTGGTCCTTCGTGCTCGGTGACGTGGACGCCGACCGTGCGACCATCTCGGCCGTCACCCAGGCCGGTGCCGCCGCGACCGCAGCCGACCTCGGGTTCCAGAGCGTCTACAACTCGTGCTCGGCGACCTCGCCCGGTGGCTGGTCGTGCCCGGCGGACCCGGACGGGTCGACCGGTCGAGACGTCCCGACCTGGGACCCGGCGACGTTGACGCTCACCGGCAACGCCGGCTCGGTGGACACCGCGGGCGCGACCGCCTGGTTCACGCCGACGACCCCGCTGACGAGCCTGACGATCACCTACGAGCGCCGCAGCGGGTTCCCCGTCTACCAGACCTGGTTCGCGAACCGCACCGCCGCGATCACCGGTACGGCCACGCTCGACGGCACGCCCGTCCCCGGGGCGACGGTCACCGTGACGGCGCCGCGCGGCACCGTGTACACGACGACGACCGACGCCGACGGGAAGTACGCGTTCCCCGAGCTCCCCGTCATCAACGACTACTCGGTGTCGATCTCCGCGCCGCCCGGGGCCGACGGTGCTTCGACGGCGACGGACGTCTCGTTGAACGGCGTCCCGGGCGGCGCGGACCAGGTGCGCGACTTCACGTTCACGTCCCCCGACGGGACCACCGCGGTGATCGGACAGGTCGTGGACGACGCGGGCAACCCCGCAGCCGACGTGCCCGTGGTCATCACCGACCCGAACGCGACCGACCCGATCGAGACGGTCACGAACGAGGACGGCTACTACACCGCGTCGGGCCTGACGCCGAACACGGCGGTCACCGTCGCGGTCGACGGTGCCGACCCGGTCACGGTCACGACGGGTGCAGCCACTCCCGCGGCACCCACGCGAGCCGAGCCGATCGTGACCACAGCCGTCGCGAGCGTCGGTGGGGTGGTGCGTCTCGACGGCGCACCGCAGGCGAACGTGACCATCGACCTGCTCGACGCGTCGGGCACGGTCGTCGACACGACGGTCACCGGAGCCGACGGCTCCTACTCGTTCACGACGGTCGGTGGCACCTACACGGTCCGCTCGGCACTGCCGACGCCCGACGCGACGGGCGCAGCGACGAGCACCGCGGTGACGCTGGTCGGCGGGGGCGCGGACCAGACCCGCGACTTCGCCTTCACCACGCCCGCGGCGCCGGTACCGGTCACCACCAGCGCGAGCGGTCGGGTCGTGGACACGAACGGTGCTCCTGTGGCCGGGCGCACCGTGACGGCGACGCCGGACGAGGCGGACTCTGGCGCGCCCGTGACGGCCACGACCGGTGCCGACGGCCGCTACACGCTCGACGGACTCGCCCCGTCGACCGACTACACCGTGTCGGTCACCGGGAGCGACGTGACGATCGGGTTCACGTCCGGCCTCGACGACACCGACGTGGTGACCGTCGACGACCTCGTCGTGGCAGCCGCCGCGACGCCGACCGCCTCCCCGGTGCCCACGGCGAACCCCGTCCCGACGACCACGCCGGTCGCCGCGACGGGATCCGGTCCGACGAGCGGCGCCCTCGCCTACACGGGTGCCGACCTGACGCCGGGGCTCATCGCCGCGGGCGTGCTCGTGCTGCTCGGCGGAGGGCTCCTGACGTTCCGCGCGGTGCGCAACCGTCGCCGGACGTCGCACCTGCAGGACTGACCGCACACGCGAGGGGCGGGGCCGGCGCTGCCGGTCCCGCACCTCGTCGTCTCGTGCGCGGCGCGTCGGCCCGTGCCGTGCCGTGCCGTGCCGTGCCGTGCGAGGTTGCTCGCTCGGTGCTGGCTCGTAGCGCCGCACCCAGCCGTCAGCCTCGCACCGGATGACGGACACCGCACCGTGCGGAAGTGGCCCCGTGCCAGACGTTCGCCGGCCGGCCTCGTGCCGGAGCAGCACCGATGCGCCACACCGTGCCGGATCCGCCACCCCGTGCGAGGTTGCTCGCTTCGCGCCCGCCTGTAGCGCGGCACCCAGCCATCAACGCCGCACCGATTGACCGACACCGCACCGTGCGGAACTGGCCGCGTGCCAGACGCCCGCCGGCCGACCTCGTACCGGACCAGCACCGACGCGCGGCACCGTGCCGGATTCGCCAGCCCGTGCGAGGTTGCTTGCTCCGTGCCCGCCTGTAGCCCCACACCCAGCCGTCAACGCCGCACCGAGTGACCGACCCGGCACCGTGCGCCGCGCCGGACGGCCGGCTCGCCCCGCGCCCCCGCGGCCCCGCGCCCCCGCGCCTCAGCGCCTCAGCGCCCGCGCCGCGTCGGCACCGAGCCCGTGGCCACCGCGACCGACCCCGTGAGGGTCTGGATCGCCCGCGACACCACCGGCACCGAGGTCGTGACGACCTGGAGCGACGCGGTGATCGCCTCGATGGACGACGTCGACAGGTGCTCCTGGTTGTGCGTGTGCACCGGGAAGCCCCGACGCGCCGCGATCACGACGCCGAGCGACCCGACCAGCACAGCGGCGCCGGCGAACGGCATGGACTGCAGGCCGACGACCCCGAGTGCCTGCCCACCGATCGCGGCCCCTCCGGCGATGCCGATGTTGGACGCACCGTTGACGAGGGCGCCCGCGATGTCGGGGGAGACACCGCCGGTCCGGATCGCCGCCGCCATGAACAGCGTGCCCGTGGTGCCGTTGGCGGCCATCCACACGCCGGCGACGACCATGGTGCCGAGCAGCGACCCGTGTACGAACGGCAGCACCGCGAACGCCGCGGCCATCACGGCGACGGCTGCGATGAGGGTCTGTCGCGGTGCCCGGTCGACGAACATCCCGGCTAGCCAGAGCCCGACGACACCCGTGCCGCCGAGGACGAGCAACGCCCCGCTGACCATGTCGGCGTCGAGCCCGGCGTCGACCGCGTAGGGCCCGATGTACGTGTAGACGACGTAGTGACCGGCGAAGAGCAGCAGGTCGGCGACCACGACGGAGAGCAGGCCGGTGCGAGCCCAGGCCTTCGGCGAGCCGATGTGCGGCGAGGAGGCCCCGCGGACGCTCGGCAGGAACAGGAGCGCGACCACGGCGAGCACCGCGGCGGCGACCGCGACGGCACCGACGGCCGGGCGCCACCCGATGGACTGCGCGACCCAGGTCGCCACGGGAACGCCGATGACGAAGCCGAGCGAGCTGCCGGAGTACACGAAGGCGATCGCACGACCGGCGAGCCGCGGCGGGACGATGCGCGTGGCGTACGCCGAGGCGACCGAGAAGAACAGCGCGTGGGCGACACCGCCGACGACCCGGCCGGCGCACACGACGGCGAAGGACGGCGCGAGGGCGATCATCACGTTCGACACCGTGTAGCCGACGAGCGTCGCCACGAGGACGGTCTTGCGCGGGAGCCGGGCGGTGAGCGAGGTCAGCGGGAGCGCGAGGATCGCCACCGCCGCGGCGTACACCGTGACGACGATGCCCATGGTCGACTCGGAGACGCCGAGGTCGGCGCTCATGGTGCCGAGCAGCCCGACGGGCATGAGCTCGGTCGTGATCGCGAAGAACGTCGCGAGACCGAGCACGGCGATGCCCACGACGGACTGCGTGGTGACGGTGATCGGCCGCGTGTTCGTCGACACGGCCGAGGTGGTGGTGTGGATGGACACGCTGCTGACCTCCTCCGGGGAACGGCGGAGCGCGCGTCGGTGTCGACGTGACGACGACCGGACCGGACGGTGCCGGCCGACGATGCGCGCTCGCTGTGGTGTGTGGGTTGTGGGTACGACTCCACGGCGAGTGCGCTCTTCCAGTGTTGCACGGTGCACCGATGAGATGCGAGAGCCTTCGCCGAGAAAGTCCTAGGAGCGCTCCAACGCCTGTGGCGCCCAGGCATTCCCGGTCAGTTCTCGTTCGTCACCGTGCCCTGCACACCGCCGCCCCGGAGGTTCAGCGTCAGCGTTCCGCTCATCGACTGCGCGGACAGCGACACCGACCCGTGCAGCGCGTCCTGGCGCGGGTAGCACGCCGAGGTCGACTCCAACCGGTTCGCCGTCGCGACGAGGCAGATCGTGGATCGGTCGGTCCCGACGCCCGCCCAGACGCTCCAGGGCGTCTCGAACGAGCCCCCGTCGAGCGCTCGGTTCGTGAAGATGAGCCGGGTCGTCCGGAGCGTCACCGGCGCCTCGACCGGACCGGGCAGCTGGTCCGCGTAGGTCTGCGGCATGTCCAACAGATCCTCGAGCGTGATGGTCCCGGCGCTCGGCGTGACGCTCGGCGCCGCCGCGGGGTCCGGTCGCGACGTCCCGACGACGGTCCCGGCGGCGAACGCGACGCCGACCGCGGCGGCGACCCCGAGACCGACCCACACACGCGGGCGCGTGGTCCCGATCACGCGCGTGATCCGATCACGTACGGCGCGGGTGCGGTCCTGGAGGCGCGGCGCACCCCCGCCTCCGACGCCCGCCCCCGCCTCGTGGCCGGGCATCGTGCGTCCATCCGGACCACCCGTCCCGTCGCCAGGGGCGCCGGTGGCGCCAAGGGCGGCGGCGCCGCCGTCGACGTCGGCCGACACGTCCGCGTCGGCCCGGCGCACCGCCGAAGCGGCTGCGTCCGGCAGAGCGCCGACGGCCCCGGGACCGACCGGTGTCACACCGGTCGGTCCCGGGGTGGATGCGGACCCCGGAGCCGGGGCCGGAGCTGTGGCACCGGGAGCTCGGGACGCGTCTCCGCCGGCCGCGCCCGCCGCTGCCCCCGAC
>NZ_JBFPFM010000010.1:0-113288 GCF_047977705.1 Curtobacterium sp. LFS084 | reverse complement strand
AGACAGCGCTAGCGCCCGGCCGCCGCCGCTCGCCGCCGCCGCGCGACCGAGATCCACGCGCCCGCCGCCAGCAGCAGCGCCGCCACCGCGCCGGTCACGAGGACGCTCCGCCCGGACGCCCCCGTGTACGCCAGCGCACCCCGGCTACCCGCGGGCTCAGCCGCCCCTCGGACGACGGACCCGGTCCCCGCACCGGCTCCCGTCGCGCCGGTGTCCGTGCCCGAACCGGTGCCGGTCCCGGGCGCGGGCGACGGCACCGCGGTCGGCGACGGCGACGGCGGGACGACCACCGACCCGCCCGACTCCACGGCGACCCGGATCGTCGCCACGACGGTCTGCCCCGCGTCCGTCGTCACCTGGTACCGCACGGGGGTGGCCGATCCGGAGAACGTCGGCTCCGGCGTGAAGGTCACCCGTCCGTCGGCGCCGACGGTCCAGACACCCTCGCCGGGGACCCGGAGCCGCTTGCCGTCCGCCGAGAGCTCCGCCCCGTCGATCCCGTCGCCGCTCAACCGCAGCGAGCCGGGGTCCGCCGCGCTCCCGTCGAGCGGGTCGTTGCCGAGGACGTCGATCGTCAGCGGCCGACCCGGTTCCGCGGTGCCCTCGTCGTCGACCGCGACGGCCTCGGGCAGGACCACCTCGAACGCGGCGGTGTCGGCGTTGTTCGTCAGGTCGACGTCACTCACCGACCCGTCGAGCGCGATCGCCGAGCGTGCCGTGTCGAGCCGGCCGGCGTCGAAGTCGGTGACGCTCTCGACCGGTAGCGTCCACCGTCCCGAGCGGGTCGTCACGGGCACCGTGCCCCGCACCGTGAGCGTGATCCCGCTCCCGGGCGGCCCCGCCCAGTCGGCGTCCTCCGCGCCCGTGCCGCTCGGGGACGCGCACGTCGCCCCGGCGTCCGCGCGACACGTCCACCGCACGTCCGTCAGCGGCACGCCGGCGGTGACCGCCACGGTGCGCGCGAGCGCGTCGGCCGCGCCGCCGATGGTGGCGGGTCCGTGGTTCTCGGACCGCACCTCGAACACGGCGTCCGCGCCGGCGCGGACCGGTTGGTCGGTGAGGGTCCGGGCGGTCGTCACGACGTCGGTGGGCTGCGTGGCCCGCAGCCCCCGGATCTCGTGGAACTGCGACCGACCGCCCGTCGACGCACTGAAGCCGAAGCGCAGCCGGTCGGGCAGCGACGTCCCGGGGAGCTCGGCGGTGACGATCTCGCGGAGCGCACCGGGGACGGCGTCGGGGGCGACGGGGTCGGACATCGCGACCCGCACCCGGATGCCGTCGGCGTCGGTCGGCAGGACGTCGATCTGCACGTGCCGGTGGGTCGCGGCCGCTGCGGTGGTCTCACGGTCCTCGAGGAACCCCTCGCCGAGGTCCCCGGTGGTCGCGAGGACGGGGTAGCAGTCGCGTTCGGCCCCGCGGATCGTGACCGCGTTCGGCACGACGTCGGGCCGGGCGAAGTTGCCGAACCGGTCGAAGCCGACCCCGACGACGCCTCCGTCGAGGCCGTCGGCGCACGGTCGGGTCCCGTCGTGGTAACCGAGGCCGGCGCCGACGGGGCCGATCGACTCCAGTGGGACGGCGGCGTCCTGCAGGAAGAACCCGATGCCGTCGGCGTACCCGGTGTCCGTCGTGCTCCACATCCGCTCGTCGAACGCGACGCTCAGCCCCCGGCTGGAGTCGTAGGGCGACTCGTCGAACACCGCGGAGCTCACCCGCTTCGTGTCGTCGGTCAGTCGCAGCCACCGCCCGGCCGGGCCGTGGTCGACGATCGTCGCCTGGTCGTCGTCGGAGGCGATGCGGGTCCATCCGGCGGGCATGGTCGTGCCGAGCGGCAACCCGGCGAACGGGTCGGACACCGGGAAGGGCACGACCGCGTGCGCGGGGGAGGGTGTGGTGACCGTCGCCGCGAGGCCGCCGCCGACCACCACGAGGGCGGTCAGGGCGGCGCTCACGACGGCGCGCCTCGGAGTGTTGTGCATGGGGTCCTCTCTGCTGTGGTGCGGAGACGACCCTTCCCGACGCCCGCGGGGCGCGCAAGGAATATGTATCAGATATGTGAGTTCCGGACTGCGATCAGCCGAGGACGACGCTCCACGAGGACGCCTGCGGCCAGAGCTGGTGCTCCGGGAGCACGTCGAGGCCGCACGCGCGTGACCCGAGGCCGTGCTGCGCGAAGTCGAGGTACAGGTACAGGTGGTCGGACGCCGGCAGCTCGTACGGGTGCTCCGCGCGGTCGATCTGCTGCGCGGTCCACGGCGTCAGCGTGAAGCCCGCGCGGTGCCGCCCGACGGTGGACACGGTCAGCTCGCCGACGGACAGCGACCGCAGGGCCGGACGGTGTCCGTTCTCCTGGGGGCGCGAGTACTCGACACCGAGTGATCGGACCGGTGCGGTGAACCGGCCGACCCGTGCGGCGTGCGACGAGTCCGCGTAGGACTCCAACGGCCCGGTCCCGAACCAGGTGGCGTCCAGGTCCGTCAGAGCGGTCGGCAGGTCGAACCGCACCCCGATGCGCGGCCAGGTGACGTCCCACGCGCCGAACGGGACGGCGTCGGTCTGCAGCAGCAGCCCCTCGTCCGTCCGGGTCCAGCGGTGCGTCACGTCGACGCCCCAGCCGCTGTTCGCCGCCGCGACGCGCACCCGCTGCTCGAGGCCGGTGGCGGTCCGGTCCACCGACACGAGCCGGTGCGTCAGCCGGTCGAGTCCGCGCTGGCGCCAGCGGGTCGCCGAGGCCGGCGCGTCCGGGTCGCCGACGCCGTGCGTCAGCACCGGGTCGGCGGTCTCGTAGCCGCCCTGCGACGCCAGGCTGTCGTTGTCGGTCGGTGCGCGCCAGAGCTCGAAGCGCGGACCCTCGACCTCGTGTCCCTTCCAGGACACCAGGTCGCCCCGTGCCGAGAAGGTCCCGTCGCCGAGTCGGTCGCCGTCCCACCCCTGACGGGAGGCGCGGGGGACGTCCGCCGCGCGCGATGCGACGAGCGTCTGGGTGCGTGCCACGACGTGGCCGGTGTCCGCCCAGGCCGTCGGGCCGGCGAGTTCGGCGGTGACGTCGAACCAGAGTTCCTCGCCGGGAGCCAGCGTCCGGGCACGGGCGTCGAGGACGGCGTCGGGCACCGGGACGGTGGCGGACGAGCGTGCCGCGACGACGCCGGGGGCGAACCGACCCTCGTGCTCGACCACGCCGTTCCGCGACAGGGTCCAGTGGAACCGCAGTCCCGCGGTCGACGCCGAGTGGTACCGGTTCTCGATGAGCACGGTGGTGTCCGACGCGGACAGTCGGATCGGCGCCACGACCGCGGCGAACTCGGCCAGCCCCGGCGTCGGGGTGTCGTCGGGCAGCACGAGGCCGTCCATCACGAAGTTGCCGTCGTGGACGACCTCGTGGAAGTCGCCCCCGTACGCGTAGTAGGGCCGTCCGTCCGGCGTGTGCGCCAGCAGCCCGTGGTCCCGCCACTCCCACACGAACCCACCGTGCAGGCGCGGGTACGTGTCCACGAGCGCCTCGTACTCGGCGATCTGCCCGGGACCGTTGCCCATCGCGTGCACGTACTCGCAGTGGATGAACGGCTTCGACCGCTGCCGGGCCGCCTCGGCCGGGCCGCAGCCGAGCAGGGGCGTGGCCGGACCGCCGCCGATCGACTCGGTCTCCTGCAGCGTCGGGTACATCCGCGAGTACACGTCGGTGTACTCGCCCGTGTAGTCGCCCTCGTAGTGGACCGGACGCTCGTCGTCGCGGTCGTGCACCCACTGCGCCATCGCGGCGAGGTTCCGGCCGGTCCCGGACTCGTTGCCGAGCGACCACATCACGATCGACGCGTGGTTCTTGTCGCGCTCCACCGTCCGCGCGATGCGGTCGAGGTACGCGTCGCGCCAGTCGGGGTCGTCCGACGGGTTCCCGACCCAGTCGGTGAAGAGGAAGCCGTGCGTCTCGAGGTCGCACTCCAGGATCACCCAGAAGCCCAACTCGTCGGCGAGGTCGAGCACGCGGGGGTGGGGCGGGTAGTGCGAGGTGCGGATCGCGTTGACGTTGTTCCGCTTCATGAGCGCCATGTCCGCGCGCGCGTGCTCCTCGTCGAAGACCCGCCCGCGCACGGGGTGCGTCTCGTGCCGGTTGACGCCGTGGAACACGACCCGTTCGCCGTTCACCAGGAACCGGTCGCCGACGATCTCGACGGTGCGGAAGCCGAGCCGGAGCGACACGGTCTCACCGCCGGCGCTCCCACCGGCAGCGGTCCCGGTCGACAGGGTCGCGTCGTACAGCCGCGGGAGCTCGGCGCTCCACGGCTCGACGCCGTCGACCTCGATCGGCGCGACGTCGTCGGGACCCGCCCACACGACGTCCACGCCGAGCGACGGCACCGCGAACCGCACCGGGTACGCCGCGTCCAGCGTCGGGAAGGAGATCGTTCCGGTGCCGGTGGACGGCCTGCCGGACGCCGCGGTCCCGGCGCTCGCCGCGTCCCCGAGCACGGCGGTCCACCCGACCCGCACGAACACGTCGTCGATCGATGCCGTCGGCCGCGCCACCAGCGTGACGTCACGGAAGATGCCCGGCAGCCACCACTGGTCCTGGTCCTCGAGGTACGAGGCCGCCGACCACTGGTGCACGCGGACACGGACCTCGTTCGCCCCCGGTCGCAGCACGGACGTGACGTCGAACTCGGTCGCGAGCCGCGACCCGGTCGACCATCCGATGAGGGCGCCGTTCACCCACACCCGGAAGTGCGACTCCACCCCGTCGAACCGGAGCAGCACCCGGGCCGTGGCGTCGAAGGACGACGGCACCGTGAACGTGCGGCGGTGGTCGGCGGTCGGGTTCTCCTCCGGCGGGTGCGGCGGGTCGATCGGGAACGGGTACTGCAGGTTCGTGTAGCTCGGCGCGCCGTGCCCGTGCAGGACCCAGTGCGACGGCACCGGGATGGTGCCCCACTCGTCCTCCGGACCCGGGTCCGGGACGTCCGCGACCGGTGACCACCGGAAGTCCCACTCGCCGTTCAGCGACAGGGTGGGAGCGTCCGTGTGCAGCCAGGCCCGAGGGGCGAGCCGGGTGTCGGAGCCGGGTGCGGTGGAGGAGAGTGCGGCGATGGTCAACCCTTGACCGATCCTTCCGTGAGGCCCCCGCGCCAGAAGCGCTGCAGGACGATGATGGCGATGACGAGCGGGATGACCGAGACGAGCACCCCGCCGGTGGTGAGCTGGTAGAACTCCGGCAGCCGGTCGACCTGCGAGCGCCAGTTGTTCAGCCCGAGGGTGATCGGGTAGAGCTTCTGGTCGGCCAGCATGATGAGCGGCAGGAAGAAGTTGTTCCAGATGCCGACGACCTGGAACAGGAACACGGTGACGAGCGCCGGCGTCATCTGCCGCAGCACGATCGTGTGGAAGATCCGGAGCTCGCCGGCACCGTCGATGCGGGCCTGCTCGAGGAGCGCCGTGTCCACCGACGCCGTGGCGTACACGCGGCAGAGGAACAGGCCGAACGGCGAGACGAGGCTCGGGATGAGCACGCTCCAGTACGTGTCGGTCAGCCCGAGCGTCGAGAACAGCAGGAACAGCGGCAGCGCCGTCGCGGTCCCCGGCACGAGCACGCCGCCGAGGATCGTGCCGAACACGACCTGCCGACCGCGGAACTCGTACTTCGCGAGCGCGTACCCGCCTGCGGCCGCGAAGTAGGTCGCGAGGACCGCTCCGACGCCCGAGTACAGGATGCTGTTCGCGATCCAGCGGACGAAGATGCCGCCGTCGTACGTGAAGACCTGCTGCAGGTTGCTGAAGAGCGCGAAGTCGCCGCCGAACCAGAACCCGTTCGTGGCGAACAGGGCCCCGGTGGTCTTCGTCGCGGCGATCACCACCCAGTACAGCGGGACCAGGAAGTAGATCGCGACGATGACGAGGATGCCCGTCACCACGATCTGCGACCTGCCGGAGCGGTCGAGCTTGCGGCGCTGGTGCGCCGAGATCGACGTGGTGTCGACCGGGACCGCGGTCTTCGCGGTGGCAGGCGCCTGGACGGCTTCGCTGGTCATCGGTTGTCCCCCTCGGCCCGGAGGCGCGGTGCGGCCCCGGTGGTCGTGCTGCGGTTCGCGACGCCGGTCGCCGGACGCGACCCGTCGGCGGTGGCGACGCGCGTCTGGAGGGCGCGCCGCGCCTCCTGGCCGTCGCGCTTGGCGCGCTTCCTCTGGTCCCGCTCGTTCTTCGGCGGACGGTTCGTCAACGCGAGGAACGCGAACGACAGGATGAACGCGGCCAGCGCGATGATGACCGCCTGCGCACTCGCGACGCCGTACTCGTTGAAGGCGAACGCGTTCGTGTAGGCGGCGTAGTTCGGCGTGTACTCGGTGTCGATGGCCGGGGCGACCGTGGACAGGATCTGCGGCTCGGCGAAGAGCTGCAGGGTGCCGATGATCGAGAAGACCGTCGTGAGCACGAGCGCCGGTGCGATCAGCGGGATCTGGATCCGCCAGGCGACCTGGAACGCGTTCGCGCCGTCGACCTTGGCGGCCTCGTAGACCTCGCCGGGGATGGACTTCAGCTGGGCCACGATGATGAGCATGTTGTAGCCGGTGTACGTCCACGTGACGATGTTCGCGATCGACCACAGCACGCTGTTCGCGCCGAGGAAGTCCGGCTGCAGGCCGATTCCCTGCAGCAGCGACACGATCGGCGACAGGCCGGGCACGTACAGGAACGACCAGAGGATCGTCGCGATGACCCCGGGGACGCCGTAGGGCATGAAGTAGATCGCACGGAAGAACCCGGGCCAGCGGGCGCTCGCCGACTCGAGCAGCAGCGCGAGGATCGTGCAGGCGATGATCATCACCGGGACCTGCACGACGCCGAACAGCAGCATGCGGCCGATCGAGGCGACGAAGCCGGAGTCCTGCAGCGCGATCGCGTAGTTGTCGAACCCGGCGAACCGGCCGACCACGCCGTCCTCGCCGAAGAGCCCCTCGCGGTCGACGGTCGTGAACGACTGGAACAGCGCGCTGATGATCGGGATGATGAACGTCAGCAGGAACAGGGCGAGGAAGGGTGCGAGCAGGATCCAGGGGGCCCGCTTCTGGGCGACCGTGGCCTTCGTGCTCGTGCGGAAGCCGTTCTTCGGCTGTGTCGTGGTCATCGTGCCGTCCTGACGCTCAGGCCCTTGTCCTTGAAGGACTGGACGATCTCCTTCTGGGCGAGCTCCACCGCGTCGGTGAGCTTCAGGCCGCTGGTGAGCTTGCGGCGGAACTGGTTCTGCAGACTCGTGAACGCCGACTGCGTGACCGGGGACCACGACCAGTCGACGTTCTGCTCCTGCGATGCGGGCACGAAGACGTCCTCGTTGTAGTTCTGGCCGGAGAACCACTTGCTCGGCTGCTCACGCTGCCTGCCGATGTAGTCCTTGGCGGGCGACCACCCGATGCCGCAGTACTTGATCATCGCGTCGATGCCCTCCTTCGAGGTCGTCATCCAGGTGATGAACTCGAGCGCTTCCTTCGGGTGCTTCGCGTTGGCGAGCACGGCGGCCGTCGAGCCGCCGATCGCGCTCGACCCGAACCCGGTGTCGCCCCACTTCTGCATCGGTGCGACCTTCCACTTGCCCTCGCCGCCCTGCACGGACTCGATGAGGGCGTCGCCCCAGCTCGCGCTCGTGACGGCGGCGATCTTGCCGCTCGCCGCCGCGGCGTACCAGCCGGGGGAGTACGCACCGGCACTCGTGTCGACGAGCTTGTCGTCGATGACGCCGTCGAAGAAGTCGGCGACCATCATGGTCTTGTCGTCGGTCATGTCGACGACCCACTCGTCGCCGTCGACCTTGAACCACCGGGCGCCGGCCTGCTGCGCGTACGCGGCGAAGGGGGAGGCGTCGGCGACGGGGAAGACCTCGAGGTAGTTCTGGGCCCCGGTCGACCGGACCTTCTCGGCGAGGTCGCGCCACTCGTCCCACGTCGTCGGGGGTTCGCCGCCGGCCTGCTCGAGGATCGCCGTCTGGTAGTAGAAGCCCATCGGGCCGGTGTCCTGCGGGATGCCGTAGATGCCGTCCACGAACGACACCTGCGCCCAGGCCGCGTCGTCGTACTTCGACTCGAAGTCCTTCGCGCCGTACCGGGCGAGGTCGGTGAGGCCGTTGGCGAGCATGAACTCGGGGATCTGGCGGAGCTCGACCTGGCCGATGTCGGGGCCACCGCCGGCCGCGAGCGCCGAGTACATCTTCTGGTAGCCGCCGCTGTTGCCGCCGGGGATCCAGTTGGCCGTGACGTGGATGTCCGGGTGCGACTCGTTCCAGACGTCGCACACCTTCTGCAGGTCCTTGAGCCAGGCCCAGTAGGTCAGCTCGACCTTCTGCCCGCTCGGCGCGGCGGGGATGAGTGCCGCCTTGTTCACGTTGGTGGAGCCCGGCACGGCGCACCCGGCCAGGAGTCCGGCGGCAGCGGTGCCCAGGCCGAAGCCCAACAGCTGTCGTCTCGATATCGCGCTTCGGTTCGCTTGTGGCCGCATTGCCTGGACTCCGGTTCGTCGTCGATCGGGGTGCCCTCCACCCAACCACAAAACCGAGCAGGGCTGTACTTTCACGCAGACTCTGGGTGTTCGCTCCGGGCCGTGGGCGACGAGGGCCGAACAGGTGGAGTGTGGGCGCACACGAAACGTCGGGGTTCGTGACAGCCCCGGCGACCGTCCGAGAGGAGCTGCCATGACGTCGACCAACGCGACGAGTGAACTGCACGAGATCCTGGGACAGCGGCTGGAGGGCGGTGGGACCTGGGCCTGGGCGTACGCCGACGTCTCCGGCAACGTGGACGACCCGAGACGGCAGGCGGCGCTGCGGCTCCGTGTCGTCGAGGAGGCGCTCCGGAAGCAGGGCGCGGTCGACGACGTGGTCGACCTCGTCGCCGGCGAGTTCGAGCAGGCACCGGGGGTCCCGTCGCCCGTCACCCGGTACGTCCTCGTGCACGACGGCACGCTCGTGATCAGCGAGGTGCTCCCCGGCACGCTGCACGGCCCGGAGTCCGTCGGGGTCGGCGACGTCCCCGACCTCGTCCCGCTGGTCGCCCACCGTCCGGTCGACCTGCCGTTCCTGGTGGTCCACGCCGGCAAGGAGGGCGGGGCGTTCCGCGCCTACCGACTCGGCCACGCACCGCTGTCGCACGACGAGCAGCAGGTGCAGGGACACAACGACACGCTGCACTACGCCAAGGCGGGGACGGGCTGGAAGCAGCCGCACTGGCAGCAGCACACCGAGGAGATCTGGAAGCAGAACTCCGCCGAGACCGCGGCTGCCGTCGACGAGGCCGTCCGGACCCTCCGGCCGGGACTCGTCGTGGTGGCCGGGGACGTCACCGCACGCGAGCTCCTCGTGAAGGCGCTGTCGTCGGAGACCCGCGGGCTCACCTCCGTCTTCCCGGGGGACCCCCGCGCGGACGCCGCGTCGAAGCAGGCCTTCGTCGAGCACGTCGAGACCGCTCTCGCCCGTGTGGTGGCCACCCGACGGCACGACCTCGAGCAGCTGCTCCGCACCCACGTCGGCCGTGGTGACAACCTCGCCGTGACGGGGCTCGGCGCCGTCGTCGGGGCACTGCAGCAGGCGCAGGGCGCGGTCGTCGCGCTCGACGCGGTGGCCGTCGGGGACAAGACGCTCCTCGCGCTCGCCGGAGCCCCGTGGGTCGCGACCGCGCCGGAGCAGGCCGGCGGGACGCCCGTGATCGGGGCGGTACCGGCCGTGTGCGCGCTCGTCCGCGCGGCCGTCCTGACCGACGCGGAGCTCGTGCTCGTCAACGCCGCGTCGCTGCCGGGCGGGGTCGCCGCGGCCGCGCTGCTGCGGTGGCCGGTCGGTCCGGCCGTCCCCGCCTGATCCCGGCCCGGGGCGGGCCCGGTCGCGGGCCCGCTCCCGAGCGCGCCCAGTCGGAACGTGCGTACCTGGTCGGAACCGGCGTACCTGGTCGGAACGGGCGTCCCTGGTCGATCCGTTCGACCCGGTACGCCCGTTCCGGCTCCCCATCGCAAGCGTTCTGGGAAGTCTCAGTCCTGCAGGGACCGGTCGCGCCGGGGGACCAACGGCAGCGCCAGCAGCGGCAGCACCCCGACGACCCCGAACGACGCCGCGAACCCGACCGCCCCGACGAGCGCACCGATCCCGGGGCCGACGGCGCTCGCCGCGATGAACTGCCCGGTGTTCTGCGCCCCGAGCGCGCGTCCCGACCAGAACGGTCCGGCAGCCTCGGCGACCGACGTGTATGCCAGGCCGTTGTCCGCGACGGTCACGCTCGTCGCGACGACCAAGAACACCGCGGCGGCCGCGAGGTGCGTGGCGTCCACCAGGGCCAGCAGCCCCATCACCGCCGCGGCGCTCACGGCGACGATCCGCAGGGGGCCGACCCGGGACGCGGCGCGGTCGCTCCAGGCGCCGACGAGGATCCGGCCGATCGCCCCGACGAACTGCGAGGCGCCGACGAGCAGCCCGGCGGCCGGGGTCGACCAGCCGAGGCCGACGAGCCACACCAGCCCGTAGGTCGACAGCGTGAACTGCGGCACGACCAGCAGGACCGACACGGCGTGGATCCGCCAGAGGAAGCCGTCCGCGCGGTACGGGTTCGCGACGTGCGCCACCGGGGCTTCGGCGCGGGACGGCCTCGGCGGGTTCCGGATGCCGATCGCGCAGGCGACGGCGAGCACGGCGCACAGCAGGATCGGCAGGACGAGGGCCGCACGGAGGCCCACCGCCTCGGCCAGCTGCGGGACCGTGACCGCCGCGAGCGTCACCCCGAGGGGCTGCGACATCTGCCGGATCCCCATCGCCAGTCCGCGCCGCTCCTTCGGGAACCACCCGACGACGACCCGGCCGCTCGCGGCGTTCGTCGAGGCGCTCGTCATGCCCGCGGCGAGGAAGGCCAGGCCGAGCAGCACGGGGTTGCCCGCAGCAGCCCAGGCGCCGACGACCGCCAGGGTCGTGAGGACGAGCCCGCCCGCGATGACCACGCGTTCGCCGATGCGGTCGGTGACCGCACCCCACGCGATGAGCGTGAGGACCATGCCGAACGTCGGTGCCGCGGCGAGGAGCCCCGCGAGGGCGAGCGGCGTGCCGTGCGCGTGCAGGAACGGGATGAGCAGGGCGGGTGCGGACACCACGAGGGTGCCGGCCGCCTGGGCGGCGACGCCGAGAGCGAGCATCGTCCAGGCGCGCGTGGTGGAGGTCACGGAGTCGTCCCGTCGTGGAACTGATTGGTATACCACAACGGTATACCATCCGGACCCGAACGCCGCTAGGCTGGATCGCCGTGACCGAGACGACCGAACCAGCGCCCGTGTCGCAGACGAGCCAGCTCTACGACAACCTCCGTGCCGCGATCCTCACGCTCGAGATCGCCCCGGGGGAGCGCATCTCCGAACGCGGGCTCGAAGCGCGGTTCCACGCCTCGCGGACCCCGGTCCGGGCGGCGCTCTCGAGGCTCGAGCGCGAGGGGCTCATCCTGCACGAGGGGCGCTCGTGGACGGTCACGCCGATCGACCTCGACGAGATCGCGTCGCTCGCGGAACTCCGGGGCGTCCTCGAGCCCGCCGCCGCCCGGCTCGCCGTGGAGCGGGCGTCCGGCGCGCAGCTCGACGAGGTCCGCGCGCACCTCGACAGCCTCCGACCGACCCCGGACCGGCAGGCCGGCATCCGGATGGGCTCGACGTTCCACCTCGACCTCGCAGCGCTCGGCGGCAACCGGTTCATCACCGACGCCATCGCCGACGCGCTCACCCGCCTGGAGCGCACGCGGTGGATCGAGGTGCGCACGCCCGAGGCACGCGACGCGGCGTGGGAGGAGCACAGCGCCATCATCGACGCCGTGCGCGCAGGCGACGCCGACCGCGCGGCCGAGCTGTTGGCGGCACACGTCGCGGGCACGAACGATCGACTGCTGGCGTGGATCGCGCAGGAGCGCCGGCGGCTGCGGGGTGCCGGGATGGCGATCGTGGGCAGCACCGAACGCTGACGCGCCGACCGGGCGTCGGCGCGACGGACGTGCCGACCGGGCGGTGACGCGACGGACCTTCCGGCCGGGCGCTGACGCGACACACCTGCCGACCGCGCGCTGACGCGACGCATGCCGACCGCACGCTGACGGGACGGACGTGTCTGGGCGCGACCGTCCGGTCTGGCGCGGTGCGCGGCGGACCCGCACCGCGCCTCCGCGGACCGCTACGGTTTCGTCGCGCCGTCCTCGGCCGAGTCGATCTGGTCGAAGATCCAGGCGTTGCCGCCGTCGGAGTGGTCGAGCAGTGCGTCGCGCACCTCGGCCTCGTCGGTGGTGAGCCGGATCGCGCTCTTGCTGCCGGACCGTGTCGATTGGGACATCGCGTCTTCTCCTGTGTGTGTGGGCACCGTGGCGGTGCGCTTCCTCACGGGACGTGCTGAGGTCGTGACAGTGTGGCGCGCCTTGTCCGGATCGCGCAAGGGGTTTCCGGCACATGTGGGAAAGTCCCGGTGGGCTCCATGCCTAGGATGGTCCGGCCGCGCGGCTCGCGGCACGCGAGCAGCGGACGTCGGACGGGAGGCACGGCTTGGCCGAGCAGCGCACCGCACCTCCCACGGTCTACGACGTGGCATCCGCGGCGGGCGTCTCCATCGCCACCGTGTCGCGCGTGCTCCGCACGCCCGACGCCGTCCGTGAGGGCACTCGCGACCGCGTCCAGGCGGCCATCCGGACGCTCGGGTACGTCCCTTCCGGCAACGCACGCGCGCTCGCGGGCAAGCGCACCGGCGTGGTCGGTCTGCTGCTGCCGGGGTTCGACGTCGTGCCGGACGAGCGGCCGGACCTGGTGACCGACGGTGGTGTCCGGGTCGTCGACGACCGGCGGCACGTGACGCAGCCGTTCTCCTCCAACCTGTACTTCGACGAGGTCCTGCGCGGTGCCGAGACCGAGGCCTGGCAGCGCGGGCTCGCGCTGATGGTGGCGGCGGGGCGGGGCTCCTCCCGGGATGTCATCGTCAACGACGTCGCCGGCCGGGTCGACGGACTCGCGGTCCTCGCGCAGACGGTCCCGGACGACCTGCTCGAGCACGTCGCCCGCCGGATCCCGGTCGTCGTGCTCGCGGACGACCGGCGCTCGCACGGCTTCGACTCGGTGAGCGTCGACAACGCCGCGGGTATGCGGACGCTCGGCGCGCACGTCATCGGGCGGCTCGGCATCCGGTCGCTCGTGTACCTGGCGGGGCCGATCGACTCACCCGACGACATGGAGCGCTCGGCCGGGTTCCGACAGGCGCTCGACGACCACGGGGTCCCGGCGTCGTCGGTGCGCGTCGTGCACGGCGACTTCGGGCGTGCGCGGGCCCGGGAGCTCGCGGCGCAGCTGCTCGACGGGGACGCCGTCCCGCGGGCGATCGTCTGCTCGAACGACCAGTCGGCGCTCGGCGTGCTCGACGCCGCGGGGGCGCGGGGCGTCCGGGTGCCGGACGACCTCGTCGTGACCGGCTTCGACGGCATCGACGCGGGGCGGTTCTCGTCGCCCCGGCTGACCACCGTGCACCAGCCGATGGGGGAGCTCGGGCGTGCCGCGGTGCGGGCGATCGTGGACCGGCTGGAGCGGCGCGACGGGCCGCCGCGGGCGGTGCGCCTGCCGGTCGAGGTGCTGCTGCGGGAGAGCTGCCCCCCGGCGCTCTAGCCCGCCGGGTCCGCCCGCCCGCTCGCCGCTCCTCCCGCGCCTCCTGCCGGCCGGTCCTCCCGCTGGCCGGTCCTCCTGCTGGCTGTCCCTCCCGCGCGCCGCTGGGTACTGCTCGGCCATTCCTCCCGCGCGCCGCACCGTGCCGCCTTGCTCATCCCGTGCGCCGTTGCCCGCTCGGTGCGACCTTGTCGCGCCGCACGCAGCGCGCAACCCCGCACCGGCCGGCGAGTCCCGCACCGTGCGCCGCATCGACCGCCCCCGCAACCCCGCACCGGCCGACGAAGCCCGCACCGGCGCCGCGTCACTCGACCCCGCAACCGCGCACGGTGCGAGGCGGGGCTGCACCGCGCCTCCTGGCCCCAGCTGCCCGTTCGCGTCTCGATCGACCCGTCCACCCATCGCGGCCTCGTGCATCTCGCACTCGCCGCACCGCGCCGCCGTGCTCATCTCGTGCGGCGTTGCCCGCTGGGTGAGGCCCTGTCGCGCCGCACACAGCGTGCAACCTCGCACCGACCGACGGGGCCCGCACGGTGAGCCGCACCGGCCGCACCGACCGACGGGGCCTGCACCGTGCGCCACGCCGGCTGCACCGAGCGTCTCTCCGCCGGGGCGCCAGCACCCAAGTCCGCAACCGCGCCCACTCGCACTCGCACTCGCGCTCGCCGCACCGTGCCGCCGTGCTCATCCCGTGCGGCGTTGCTCGCTGTGTGCGGCCCTGTCGCGCCGCACACAGCGTGCAACCTCGCACCGGCCGATGGAGCCCGCACGGTGCGCCGCGCCCACCCGGCCTCGCGCTGGACCCGCGCCCGCCACCCGCGCCCGCCCCGCACCCACCCACCCCCGCATCCACCCGGCTCCGCGCACACCTCCGCCCCGCACCCGTACCGCCCCGGGAAACAACCCGCACGGTTGCGCGCCGCGATGTAAGCGCATACATTGTCTCCGTACCGACTCGACACGGAGGTCGACCGAGCAATGACGCTTCCCCCACAGCGCGTCCCAGCGCGCGCCCCGGGCACCCGCCGGGGACGGCGAGGCCGCCTCATCGCGGCCATCGCCGGCATCGCGGTCGTGGCCCTCGCGGCCACCGGCTGCAGCATCCAGGTCCGCTCCCAGCCGGACCCGAGCATCGGCAAGGACACCATGCTCATCAACGCGGACCACGGCAACCCGCTGTTCGACCGCAACTTCAACCCGTACATCGCCAACGCCCGCACGGCGAGCAAGTGGATGTACGAGCCGCTCATCGAGATCAACCCGCTCGACGGCAAGGGCACCCCGTGGCTCGCGAGCAGCTGGAGCCAGCCGGACGCCCGCACGATCGACATGACGATCCGCAAGGGCGTCGAGTGGTCGGATGGCTCGCCGTTCAGCGCGAAGGACGTCGTCTTCACGTTCGACCTGCTCAAGAAGTTCCCGGCGATGGACGTCAAGGGCGCCTGGCAGCACATCGACCGCATCGAGAGCAAGGACGGCCACGTCGTCTTCCACCTCAAGAGCGACGACGTGCCGAGCCTCAACATCATCGGCGCGACGTACATCCTGGGTGCGAAGCACTACGGCGGCGTGAAGGACCCGACGACGTGGCGTGACCCGAACCCCGTCGGGACCGGCCCGTTCGTGCTCGGCAACTACACCGACCAGCAGTACTCGATGGACAAGAACCCGCGGTACTGGCAGGCCGACAAGATCGCCATCAAGCACCTCATCCTCCCGGCGACGAACACGCAGCTCGACACGGTCACGCGCGGCTACGACTGGGCGTACTCCTTCATCTCCGACGTGAAGGGCACCTGGGGAGCGGCGTCGAAGACCAACACCTGGTGGTTCCCCGCCGGCGGTGTCATCGGCCTCATCCCGAACCTGACGAAGGCGCCGTACAACGACGTCAACGTCCGGAAGGGCATCTCGCTCGCACTCGACCGCGACGACATCGCCGAGACGGCCACCGAGGGCAACCTGGCGGCAGCCGGCCAGACGGGCCTGATCCTGCCGAACCAGGAGCAGTACCTCAACGGATCGATCCCCGACAAGGGCTTGGTCGCGCAGGACGTCGACGCCGCGAAGCGCGCGTTCGCGAAGTCCGGCTACACCGAGCAAGACGGCAAGCTCGTCAAGGACGGCAAGCAGCTCACGATCACGATCATGACCGCGAACGGCTACTCGGACTGGCTCCGTGCCGCGCAGACCGTGCAGCGCAACCTCACGGCGATCGGCATCAAGGTGTCGATCCAGGCGCCGCAGCCCGCGGGCTACCAGTCGAACCTCAACAACGGTCAGTTCGACATGGCGATGGGCGGCATGGGCAACGGCGACGTCTACCAGGCGTTCAACTCGCTGCTGAGCTCGGACTTCTACCAGCCGGTCGGCAAGTCGACGGTGAACAACTACGAGCGGTACCAGAACGCCGTCACCCAGAAGCTCCTCGACGAGTACAAGGCGACGACGGACACCGCGAAACAGCAGGAGATCCTCGACCAGCTCCAGGAGATCGTGTACGACGACCTGCCCGTGATCGGCATGTACTACGGCGGACTCTGGGGCCTGTTCAACACCGGCAAGTTCGTCGGCTGGCCGAGCGCCGAGGACCCGTACATGGCGCCGCAGAACTACGACTCGGCTCCGCTGCTGATCTTCTCGAAGCTGCGGCTCCGTGACAGCGCAGCGGGCAAGCAGATCCTGCAGGAGCAGAAGGCCCAGGAGGACCAGCAGTGAAGTACATCCTCCAGAAACTCGTCCTCTTCGTCCTGACCCTCTGGGCCGCGGTCACGCTGAACTTCGTGCTCCCGCGACTCATGCCGGGCAGCCCGACCGACGCCGCACTGGCGAAGCTCAGCCAGAACGGGCCCGTCACCGACGCCACCAAGAAGGCCATCGAGGCGCAGCTCGGCGTCCCGAGCGGCAACCTCTGGGACCAGTACGTCAGCTACCTGCACCAGGTCATCACCCTCGACTTCGGCACGAGCTACACGTTCTACCCGCAGCCCGTCGGTGACCTCGTCGCCCAGGCCCTGCCCTACACGCTCATCCTCGTCGGCGTGGTGACGATCCTCGCCTTCGTCCTCGGCACCCTCATCGGCGTCGGCGCAGCGTGGAAGCGCGGCACCTGGCTCGACTCCCTGCCGACGCTGTCCGGATCGTTCATGTCGACGTTCCCCTACTTCTGGACGGCGCTCCTGCTGCTGTTCTTCCTCGGCTACGTCCTGCACTGGTTCCCGACCACGGGTGCCTACTCCGCGACGACGACCCCCGGCCTCAGCGGGGCGTTCCTCGGAGACGCGCTGCAGCACGCGGTCCTGCCGGCGGTCACGATCCTCGTGACGAGCCTCGGCGGCTGGATCATCGGCATGCGCAACGCCATGATCAACACGCTCGGCGACGACTACGTGACCTTCGCCGAGGCGAACGGCCTGCGCGGGCGCACGGTCGCGGTCCGGTACGCGGCGCGCAACGCGATCCTGCCGAACCTGACCGGCTTCGGTCTGGCGCTCGGTGGCGTGGTCGGCGGGTCCGTCCTGGTCGAGCAGGTGTTCGGCTACCCGGGCATCGGCTACCTGCTGTTCAACGCCGTGATCGGGCAGGACTACCCGCTCATGCAGGCCCTCTTCCTGATGATCACCGTGTCGGTGCTCATCGCCAACTTCATCGTGGACGTCCTGTACGGCGTCCTGGACCCGAGGACGCGCCGATGACCACGACGAAAGCACCGGACACGACGGTGGCAGTACGCACCCAGCAAGAACAAGCAGCCCCGTCCAAGCTCAAGGCCGCCGCCCGCCAGTTCGGCGTCGTCTGGTCGAACACCAAGGCCCGGATCGGCATCATCATCCTCGGCGTCTTCGTCGTGGTCGCGCTCGCCGCCCCGCTCCTCGCCCCCTACGGCGCGAGCCAGAACGGGTTCGCCCGGAGCGCCGACGCCACCTGGGCGCACTGGATGGGCACGACCGCCGCAGGCGAGGACGTCCTCTCCCAGATCATCTACGGCGCGAGGATCTCGGTCCTCGTCGGCGCCGTCGCGGGCCTGCTGTCCACGCTCGTCGCGGTCGCGATCGGCCTGAGCTGGGGCTACGTCCGGGGCTGGATCGCCGAGGTCATCGGGTTCATCGTGAACCTCTTCCTCGTCATCCCGGGCCTCCCGCTCATGATCGTCATCGCGGCGTACCTGCAGAACGGCGGCATCGCGGTCATCATCGCGGTGATCGTGGTCACCGGCTGGGCCTGGGGCGCGCGCGTCCTGCGCAGCCAGACGCAGTCGCTCCGCGGTCGTGACTTCGTGACCGCGGCCCAGTTCTCCGGCGACGGCGCGACGCGCATCGTGTTCCGCGAGATCCTCCCGAACATGACGAGCCTCATCGTCGGCTCGTTCTTCGGTGCGGCGACGAGCGCCATCCTCGCCGAGGCGGGCCTCGAGTTCCTCGGACTCGGCGACTCGTCCATCGTCAGCTGGGGCACGATCCTCTACTGGGCGCAGAACTCGAACGCGCTGCTCACCGGCCAGTGGATCCTGCTGTTCGCCCCGGGTCTCTGCATCGCCCTCCTCGCGATGAGCCTGACCCTGATCAACTTCGGCGTCGACGCCGTGTCCAACCCGCGACTGCGCGACGGCGCGCGTCGCAAGCGCAAGGAGGCCACCGCATGAGCGGCGCACCCACGCACGCATCGGACGGCCTGGAGGCGCGGAACGGCGCCGCCACGCGCCTCCCGTCCGACCCGCACCGCGCCACGAGCGTGACGCAGGACGTCCTGCTGGACGTCCGCGACCTGTCGGTCGTGTACGAATCGGCCGGCCAGGAGGCCGTCCAGGCCGTCGACCACGTGTCCTTCAGCCTGCGGAAGGGCGAGTTCGTCGGCCTGGTCGGCGAGTCCGGCTCGGGCAAGTCGACCCTCGGCTACGCGCTGACCCGACTGCAGAAACCGCCGGCGCGTACGAACGGCGGCAGCATCGTCTTCGGCGGACACGACATCCGCGACCTCGACGAGGAAGCCCTCCGGCAGCAGCGCCAGGGCGGCTTCGCGATGGTGCTGCAGTCCGGCATGAACGCGCTCAACCCGGTGCGGACCATCCGCAACCACTTCATCGACGTGTTCAAGGCGCACGGCCACGTGTCGCGGGACCGCTGGGACGCCCGGATGAAGGAGCTCATCGAGAAGGTGAAGCTGCCGACGTCGATGCTCGCCCGGTTCCCCGGGGAGCTTTCCGGCGGCATGCGGCAGCGCGTCTCGATCGCCCTCGCGCTGTCGCTGGAACCGCAGCTCATGGTGTTCGACGAGCCGACCACCGCGCTCGACGTCCTCGTGCAGCACGCCGTGATGGACACGATCATCGAGCTGCAGCAGTCCGAGGGGTTCACGGCCATCCTGATCAGCCACGACCTCGGCATCGTCCTCGAGGCGACCGAGCGCGTGCTCGTCATGCACGAGGGGCGGATCGTCGAGGACGGCGGCTCGAAGGAGATCCTGCGCGACCCGCAGGACGACTACACGAAGATGCTGCTGTCGCACTACGCCGACCCGCGCGCCGAGGTCGTGAGCCTGCCCGGGTTCCCCGATCGGTCGCAGCGCTCGTCCGACGGGGCGACGCGGCAGGAGACGACGAGCTCGTTCAGCACGGTCGGGTCCCGTGAGCGCAGTGCGGCACGCAACCCGATCGTCGTCGACCACCTCGTGAAGACGTACCCGGCACCCCGCCGCGGCGAGCAGCCGGTGCAGGCGGTGCGCGACGTGTCGTTCACCCTCGAGCCCGGGCAGTCGCTCGCCCTCGTCGGGCAGTCCGGCTCGGGCAAGTCCACGATCGCGAAGCTGCTGACCGGCGTCGAGAAGCCGACGTCGGGCACGGTCCGGTTCGGCGACACGGACGTCGCGAAGCTCGGGCGCCGCGGCCTCAAGGACCTCCGCTCCGAGGTCCAGATGGTGTTCCAGGACCCGTACTCGGCGCTCAACCCGCTGCACACGGTCGAGTACACGCTGTCCCGGCCGATCGCGAACTTCACGGACCTCCGTGGACGCGATGCCCGACGGCGGGTGCTCGAGCTGCTCGAGACCGTCGGCCTGACCCCGGTGGAGCAGTTCGCGCAGAAGCTGCCGCACCAGCTCTCGGGCGGCCAGCGGCAGCGCGTGGTCATCGCCCGGGCGCTGGCGAGCGACCCGCAGGTCATCATCGCCGACGAGCCGGTCTCGATGCTCGACGTGACGCTCCGCGCCGGGGTGCTCGCCCTGCTCGAGGACCTCAGCGAGCAGTGGGGCGTCTCGCTCCTCTACATCACGCACGACCTGCTGAGTGCGCGCCTCATCACCGACGACATCATGGTGCTGCACGACGGCGCCGTGGTCGAGCGGGGGCACACGGCCGAGGTGCTGCAGCACCCGCAGGACGACTACACCGTGGCGTTGCTCGACGCCGTGCCGAACCCGCGGAGGACACTGCTGGCATGAGCACCCTCCACGACTTCCCGACGGTCCCGCCGTTCGGCCACCTGCCCACCCCCGACGGCGTCGACGTCGTCGGCATCGACCTCCCCGTCGGTCGGCTCACCGCCTACCGCGTCGTGCCGTCCGGGCCCAGCAAGGGCGTCGTGCTCGTCGTCCCCGGGTACACCGGGTCGAAGGAGGACTGGCGGACGTTCATGCCGCTCCTCCGCGACGCCGGCTGGACCGCGGTCGCGATCACCCGGCGTGGGCAGGCCGACTCGGCGCGGGCGTCCGGACCCGCGGGCTACACGCTCGACGAGGAAGCGGCCGACGTCGTCCGGGTGGCACGACTGCTCGACGACGGCGCGCCGGTGCACCTGATCGGCCACTCGCTCGGCGGCGTGATCGTGCGCGAGGCTGCGATCGCCGACCCGAGCGCGTTCCGCGACGTCGTGCAGTTCTGCTCCGGTCCGTACGGCTGGCCCTACCGCAAGGTGACCGAGCTGACGATCCTGCACGACACCGCCGGCAACCTCCGCCAGCTCTTCGACTCGACGAACCCGCTCTGGGCGTACCGGCCCGACGAGGAGCTCCCCGACGACCCCCGCTTCGTCCGCGACCGCTTCGACGCGCACGACCCCGCGAGCGTCGTCGCCGGCGGGCACATCCTCGAGGACCACACCGACTCGTCCGCCGAGCTCCGCGCCACCGGGCTGCCGGTGCTCGTGACGCACGGCGAGTGGGACGGCGCCTGGCCGATCCCGTGGCAGCGGCAGATGGCGCTCGACACGGGCGCCGCCTACGAGGTCATCCCGGAGAGCTACCACGGTCCCCAGGTCGAGAACCCGACGGCGACGCTCGCGGTCTTCGACACCTTCATGAGTCAGCACTGACCTGACCGAGCACGCACCGAAAGGCACCATCATCACCACGCTGCAGTTCCCCGACGGCTTCCTCTGGGGCGCCGCCACCGCCGCCCACCAGATCGAGGGCAACAACGTCAACAGCAACTGGTGGGTGCACGAGCACGAGCCCGACACCACCATCGTCGAACCCTCCGGGGACGCGGCGGACAGCTACCACCGCTACCGCGAGGACATCCGGATCGCCGCCGACCTCGGCCTGAACTCCTACCGGTTCAGCATCGAGTGGGCGCGCATCGAGCCCGAGCGTGGCTTCGTGTCCCGCGCGGAGATCGACCACTACCGCCGCATGGTCGAGGCCTGCCACGAGTTCGGCATCGAGCCGATCGTCACGCTCATGCACTTCACCGTTCCCCGCTGGTTCGAGCGCGACGGCTTCTGGCGCGCCCCCGACGCCGCCGACCTGTTCGCCCGCTACACCGAGGCGGCCCTCCCCGTCGTCCAGGACGGCGTGCGCTACGTCTGCACGATCAACGAGCCGAACATCGCCGCGATGCTCGCCGGGGGAGAGGATGCCCGGAACCTCGTCGCATACGGCCTGCCGAACCCGGACCTCGGCGTCGCCGACGCCCTGCTCGCTTCGCACAAGCGGTCGCGAGAGGTCCTCTCGCAGGTGTCCGACCTGCAGTCCGGCTGGACGATCGCGACGCAGGCGTTCCGGTCGAACGGGGAGCCGGGTGCCGACGAGATGCTCCGCGAGTACGGGTACCCGCGCGACGACTGGTACCTCGAGAACGCCGCCGGGGACGACTTCCTCGGCGTCCAGGCGTACACCCGCACCTTCATCGGCCCGTCCGGCCCGTTGCCCGTCGCCGATGACGTCGAGACGACCCTGACCGGCTGGGAGTTCTACCCCGAGGCCTCGGCCGACGGACTCCGCAGCGCGTGGGAGCTCTCCGGCCACGTCCCGCTGATGATCACCGAGAACGGCATCGCCACCGCCGACGACTCCCGCCGGGTGGCCTACACGCAGGGCGCCCTCGAGGGGATCCACCGCTGCATCGAGGACGGCATCGAAGTCCTCGGCTACCAGCACTGGTCGCTCCTCGACAACTACGAGTGGGCGTCGGGCTTCCGCCCGACCTTCGGACTCGTCGCCTGGGACCCGGAGACGTTCGAGCGCACGCCGAAGGACTCGGCGCACTGGTACGGGCGGGTCGCCGCCGCCAACGCGCTCACCGTCTGAGCAGCGACCGGACAGCGGACGGGAGGCGGGGGGGGGGGGGGGGCCCCCCCCCCCCCCCCCCCCCCCGCTGTGCGCGGCCCCGGGCGGGGGGGGGGGGGGGGGGGGGCGGGCGGCCACCGCGCCTCCCGTCTCGCCCTAGTCGCCCTGGTCCGTGTCGTGCGCCGGCCGGTCGAACCAGGCCAGGAGGACCTCCTCCGCCTTCCGCGCACCTCGTTCGTGGGCGATGTCCATCGCGGTCCGCCCCGCGGCGTCCTCGACCCGGACGTCCGCCCCGCGTTCCAGCAGCGCCTCGGTCGTGCCGCGGTTGTCGAACCACACCGCGGCGTGCAACGGCGCGAAGCCCCACCGCGGGTCGACCTCGTCGATCCCGGCTGGGTCCTGACCGATGCCGTCCAGCGCCAGGGAGAGCCCGCCGACGTCGCCGTGCGCTGCCGCACGCACCGCGGGGGTCGCCCACTCGACCCAGCCGTCCGGCACCGGGCCCCGCCAGCCGTGCACGGGGCGACGCTCGAGGTCGGACCAGACCGCCTCGTCCACCGGCCGGACCTCGATCACGACGTCGCGGAAGTGGACGGCGAGCTCGCCGGTCGGGGAGACGAGCAGCCGGAGCTCCCAGACGTCCGCGTCGACGTGCGCGATCTCGCCGCGTGAGACGTGGACGTCACCGGCCAGCAGGTCGAGTGCGTCCGTGTCGCCGGGGTCGAGCACGGCCCGGTCGAACCGGAGCGAGACCCGCGCGTGGTTCCAGCGCCGCCAGAGGCCGTCCGGGGTGTCCAGGACCTCGTCGTTCCGCACGACGAAGACCGCGTGCACGGTGTGGGTCGGTGTCGCGTCGACGCCGGCGTCCCCGTGCCGGCCGGCCTCCTCGATCCGCCAGCTCTGCACGCGCGACTCGCTCCACGTCACCGAGGCGAGCGCGGCGATCGAGGGCGGTGCGTCGGTGACCAGGCGCGCGAGGTGCTCGGGGTAGCCGTCGACGTCCTCGAGGGAGACGTACCCGACGGCGGGCCAGCCAACTCGACTCCATCGCACACGTCGACCTTAGGGGCATCACACGTGCTTTGGAATCGCACTTGATATTTCTCATACCGATATGTAATCTTGGAGGGCAGCCACGAGAGACAGGAACAGCAGATGCCCTCGCACCCGAACGCCTCCGCAGCACCGACCGCGACCATCGCGCCGACCGCCTCGCTCGGCGACGGCGTCCGCGTCTGGGACGGCTCGCACGTCGAGGCCGGTGCCGTCATCGGCGCCGAGACCCTCGTCGGTCGCGGGGTGACGATCGGCGCCGGCGTCGTCGTCGGCGCCCGCTGCAAGATCCAGAACGCCGCCCTCGTCTACGGCCCGGCCGTCCTCGGCGCCGGTGTCTTCATCGGCCCCGGTGCCGTGCTCACGAACGACAA
Source organism: Curtobacterium sp. LFS084 (assembly GCF_047977705.1). Taxonomy (NCBI): domain Bacteria; kingdom Bacillati; phylum Actinomycetota; class Actinomycetes; order Micrococcales; family Microbacteriaceae; genus Curtobacterium; species Curtobacterium sp. LFS084. The sequence continues at coordinate 89,742 of NZ_JBFPFM010000010.1, read as the reverse complement.
CGTGCCCCGCGCCGTCAACCCCGACGGCACCAAGCAGGACGCGTCCGACTGGCAGCCCACCGCCGTCGTCGTCGAGGACGGCGCGTCGATCGGCGCCGGCGCGATCTGCGTCGCCCCGGTCCACGTCGGCCGCTGGGCGATGGTCGCCGCGGGTGCCGTGGTGACCCACGACGTCCCGGACCACGCACTCGTCGCCGGTGTGCCGGCCCGCCGCATCGGCTGGGTCGGACGCACCGGTGCCCGACTCGTCGCCTCCGCAGGCGACGCACTGACCTGCCCCGCAACGGGCGACCGCTTCCGGCTCTCCGCAGCCGGCGACTAGATCGAGGTGTCCCGATGACCCCCGTGCAGACCACCGCACCGCTCCGCACCACCCCCGACCTCATCCCCGCGGCCAAGCCGCTCATCGGCCAGGACGAACGTCGCGCCGTCGATGCCGTCCTCGCCTCGGGCGGGCTCGCCCAGGGTCCCGAGGTCGCCGCGTTCGAGCGCGAGTTCGGCCAGGTGCTCGTCGAAGGACGCTCCGTCGTCGCCGTCAACAGCGGCACCGCGGCGCTGCACCTCGCGCTCGTCGCCCTCGGCATCGGTCCCGGCGACGAGGTGATCGTCCCCTCGTTCACCTTCGCGGCCACCGCCAACGCGGTCCGGCTCGTCGGTGCCACCCCGGTCTTCGTCGACATCGACCCGGTCTCCTACTGCGTCGACCCCGCCGCCGTCCGCCGCGCGGTCACGCCGGCCACCCGTGCCCTCATGCCGGTGCACCTCTACGGACACCCGGCCGACATGACGGCCCTGGCCGCGATCGCCGCCGAGCACGACCTGCTCGTGGTCGAGGACGCGGCCCAGGCCCACGGCGCCCGCTGGGCCGGCCGGCGGGTCGGCAGCACGTCCGACGCCAGCGCCTTCAGCCTCTACCCGACGAAGAACATGACGGCGGGCGAGGGCGGCATGGTGTCCACGACCTCGCCCGAGGTCGACCGCACGCTGCGACTCCTCCGCAACCAGGGCATGGAGCAGCGCTACGCGAACGAGGTCATCGGCTTCAACGCCCGGATGTCCGACATCCACGCCGCCATCGGCCGCGTCCAGCTCGGCAAGGTGCTCAGCTGGACGGCGCAGCGCCAGGCCAACGCGGCCTACCTCGCCCGTGAACTCCGCGGCGTGGTCGTGCCGACGGTGCACCCCGACGCCGAGCACGTCTTCCACCAGTTCGTCGTCCGTGTCCCCGAGGACCGCGACGGCCTGGCCGAGGCGCTCCGCTCGGAGTTCGGCGTCGGCACCGGCGTGTACTACCCGACCCCGGTCCACCGCCTGCCCTCGTTCGGCCTCGAGCTCGACCTGCCCGAGACCGAGCGCGCTGCCGGCGAGGTCCTGGCGCTGCCGGTCTACCCGACGCTCACGCTCGCCCAGCTCGACCGCATCGTCGACGGCGTCAACACCCTCGTGGGAGCAGGCCGATGACCGCCCGCGTCCTCCGGGCCGGCGTGATCGGTCTCGGCATGATGGGCCGCCACCACGCCCGCGTGCTCCAGTCGGTCGAAGGTGTCGAGTTCGTCGGCGCCGCCGATGCCCTCGGCGACCGCCACGGCGCAGCAGGGAGCGCGCCCGTCGTCGCGACCGTGCAGGAGCTCGTCGCGCTCGGGATCGACACGGCCGTCGTGGCCGTCCCCACCGCCTTCCACGAAGCGGTCGGGCTCGAACTCGCCGCCGCCGGGGTCCACGCCCTCATCGAGAAGCCGGTCGCGGTCGACGAACAGGCCGCCGCGCGACTCGTCAGCGCGTTCGACGCCGCCGGACTCGTCGGCGCCGTCGGACACATCGAGCGCTACAACCCGGCGCTCCGCGCACTCCGCACCCGGCTCGACGCCGGCGAGCTCGGCGAGGTCTACCAGATCGCGACCCGTCGGCAGGGGCCGTTCCCGGCACGCATCGCCGACGTCGGCGTGGTGAAGGACCTCGCGACCCACGACATCGACGCGACCGCGTGGATCGCCCGGTCGCCGTTCGTCCACGTCGGCGCGCTCGCCTGCACCAAGAGCGGTCGCCCGCACGAGGACCTCGTGACCGTCACCGGGCAGCTCGCGGACGGCACCGTCACCTCGCACCTGGTCAACTGGCTGACGCCGTTCAAGGAGCGGCTCATCGTCGTGACCGGCGAGCGCGGGGCCTTCGTCGCCGACACGCTGCACGCCGACCTCACGTTCCACGAGAACGGGACCACCGCCACCGCCTGGGACCAGGTCGCGGCCTTCCGCGGGGTCGCCGAGGGGGCGAGCACCCGCTTCGCGATCGAGAAGCGCGAGCCGCTGCTCGTCGAGCACGAGGCGTTCCGCGACGCCGTCCTCGGACGCGGAGACGACATCGTGACGCTCGCCGAGGGTGCCCGCACGGTCGCCGTCGCCGAGGCCGTGCTCCGTTCCGCGCAGACCCGCACCGCACTCCACCTCGCGGCCTGACCGCACCCGCCCGCACCCGTCCGCACCGGACCACCAGAACCCGTCCCGGCCCCGCCGGAGAGAGCAGCACACCATGAACGTCGTCGTCGTCGGCCTCGGCAAGATCGGCCTCCCGCTGGCCGTCCAGTACGCCCGATCGGGCGCGACCGTCACCGGACTCGACGTGGCACCCGCCGTCGTCGAGTCGGTGAACGCCGCGGTCGAACCCTTCCCCGGTGAGCACGGGCTCGCCGCCGGCCTCGCCGAGGTCGTCCCCGCCGGGATGCTCCGCGCCACCACCGACCCCGCCGACGCGATCCCGACGGCCGACGTCGTCGTGGTCGTCGTGCCGCTCTTCGTCGGCCAGGACGGTGCCCCCGACTTCGGCTGGATGGACGCTGCGACGGAGTCGATCGGCGCGCACCTCCGCCCCGGCACGCTCGTCGCCTACGAGACCACGCTGCCGGTCGGCACCACCCGCACCCGGTGGGCGCCGATGCTCGAGCGCGCCTCCGGGCTCACCGAGGGCCGCGACTTCCACGTCGTGTTCTCGCCGGAGCGGGTGCTCACCGGGCGGGTCTTCGCGGACCTCCGGCGCTACCCGAAGCTCATCGGTGCGCTCTCCGGAGCCGGAGCCGACCTCGCCGACGACTTCTACCGGGCGGTCCTGCAGTTCGACGACCGGTCCGACCTGCCGCGCCGGAACGGCGTGTGGGACCTCGGGTCCGCCGAGGCCGCCGAGATGGCGAAGCTCGCCGAGACGACCTTCCGCGACGTCAACATCGCGCTCGCCAACGAGTTCGCGGTGTTCGCCGGGCGGAACGACATCGACGTCGCCAAGGTGATCGAGGCCTGCAACTCGCAGCCGTACAGCCACATCCACCAGCCGGGCATCGCCGTCGGCGGCCACTGCATCCCGGTCTACCCGCAGCTCTACCTCTGGAACGACCCGGACGCCACCGTGGTGCGCGCCGCCCGTGCGCGGAACCAGGCGATGCCCGACCACGCGGTCGACCTCCTCGCGCGCCTCCACGGCGACCTCGCGGGCCAGCGTGTCGTCGTGCTCGGTGCCGCCTACCGCGGGGGCGTCAAGGAGACCGCGTTCTCCGGGGTCTACGGCACGGTCACCGCGCTCGAGCAGCGCGGTGCGACGGTCACGGTCTCCGACCCGCTGTACTCCTCGTCGGAGCTCGAGCGGCTCGGCTTCACGGCGCACGTGCCGGGGGAGCCGGTCGACGCAGCGGTGGTCCAGGCCGACCACGCCGAGTACCGGACGATGGACCACGGCTCCCTGCCGGGCGTCCGCACCGTCGTCGACGGTCGACGCGTCCTCGACACGGCCAAGTGGGACTGCGTCGTCGTCGCCATCGGGGCACCTGCCGCGAACTGACATGCAACATGTGCAGAACTGCCGTCCGGGAGGTCTGCGCACCTAGCCTGCGGTCATGGACTCCAGGCCCCGTCCGTTCGACATCGTGCACGTGTCGAGCGCCCATCCGTGGACGGACAACCGTGTGCACCTCCGATCCGCAGCCACCGCGGCCGCGACCGGGTACCGGACCGCTCTGGTCGCCGTCTCGACCGACGGCCGCGCCGATCGTGACTGGGACGACCCCGATCCGACGACGGGCGTCTACGTCCGACGGCTCCGACGGCGACGACGCGCCGCCCGAGTGACGCTCTCGACCGCCCAGGCCGTCCGAGCGGCGTGGTCGTCCCGTGCCCGGGTCGTGCACCTGCACGACCCGGAACTCCTCTGGTCGGTACCGCTCCTGCGTGCGGCCGGTCGCGCGGTCGTCTACGACGCGCACGAAGACCTCCCCGCCCAGGTCGCCGGCAAGGAGTACCTCGGCCGGGCTGGTCGACGGCTCGCCGTGCCGATCGCGCACGCTGCGATCGCCGTGGCACGCCGAGCCTCGTTCGTGGTCGCGGCGACCCCGACGATCGCGGAACGGTTCGATCCGAGGTCGACCGAGGTGGTCCGGAACTTCCCCCGGCTCCGAGCGGTCGACCACGGGCTCCCGCCGTCCCAGCGCCGACGACGCATCGCCTACCTCGGTGCGTTGAACCGTGACCGCGGGCTGTCGGTCGTGACGGCGCTCGCCGACTCCCTGCACCGGGCACCCGGGTGGTCGCTCGTCGTCGCCGGGCAGATCGATGCGGCCGTCGATCGCCGCGCCTTCGACGCACAGATCGCGACCGGGCGGATCGCCTACGCCGGCGTCCTCGCTCCCGATGCGGCACGCGACGTGTTGCTCGATGCGCGCATCGGGATCGTCCCCCTCCTACCGACGCCGGCGTTCCGGACCTCGATCCCGACGAAGCTCCTCGAGTACCTCGCGGCCGGTCTGGCCGTGATCGCGACCGACGTCCCCGCCTGGCGTGCGCTCGTCGACGGCTTCGACTGTGTGACGTGGGTCCCACCGGATGACCCGGAGGCGATCCTCCGCGCCGTTCAGGCGTACGACGACGACCCGGCGCTGCTCGACCGACACGGTCGTGCGGCGGCCGAGGCCGCTCGCACCCGGCTGCACTGGGGACGCGAGTCGGGGCGGCTCACGGGGGTCTACCGCCGCCTGGGCCTCCCGGACCCGATCGGGGGCCTTTCTTATGGCATGTGATATTCTGTATCTCGACGGCCACGCAACGATGGTCGAGGACGGAAGGTCGACCCATGCGCCGGATCAGGACGCGCCGAGTCACGGCACGGAGACTGCCCGCCGTCGCGGTGATCCTGTCGGGCACGCTGATCGGGCAGGGGACCGTCATCGCCGTGTCGCCACTGCTGACGCGCGCGTACGGGCCGTCGGACTTCGGCGCGCTCGCGGTGATCACGGCCCTGTGCTCGATCCTCGGCGCGTTCGCCACCACGGGGACGGACCGCGCGCTGATGGTCGCCCCGACGGATCGCGCGGTGCGGCACCTCGTGCTCTTCGGACTGATGACCTCGGCCGTCGTCGCGGGAGCCGTCGGGGCGGCGGCCTGGTCCTTCCGGGACGCCCTCGCCGCGGGCTTCGACGCCCCGTCGCTCGCGGAGCTCTGGTGGCTCTTCCCCCTGACGACCGTCGCGATCAGTGCCTTCCGGATCGTGAGCGCGACCGTCGCGCGACGACAGCGCTACACCGACCTGGCCACCCGGAACGCGGTGCAAGGGCTGACACAGACCGCGTGGAACCTGCTCGCCGCACCGCTCGGACCCGTCGGCCTGCTCGCTGGCCTGTCGGTGGGCCGACTGGCGGGGGTGCTCGGCTCCCTGCCCGGATCCCGTCGCCGCATGCTCGAGGCGTCGGCGTCGGCGTCGGCGTCGGCGTCGGCGTCGGCGTCGGCGTCGGCGTCGGCGTCGGCGTCGGCGTCGGCACCCGCTTCGGTGTCCGTGTCGCGGTCGGACCGCATGGCGGCGACGCTCGGCGCACACCGGCGGTTCCTGCTCGTGACGCCCTGGTCCGCGCTCCTCAACGTCCTCGGGCAGCAGGGACCCAGTGTCCTCATCGCCCTCGCCCTGGGCAGCACGTCGGCCGGGTACGTCGCCCTCACGATGCGTGTGCTTGGTACACCCGTCGGCATGCTGGCGGACGCGGTCGCGCAGTGGTCCGGCGGCGTGTTCGGGCGCTCGGTCCGCTCCGGCACACCGGTGGACCGGCTGCTCAGACGGATCGTGCTGCGGCTGGCGGTCGCGGGTGCCGCCGGGACACTCCTCGTCCTCGTCTTCGCACCGACGGCGTTCTCGGTCGTCTTCGGCTCGCAATGGACGCTGTCGGGCACCTACGCCCAGGTCCTCGTGCCGGCGTTCGCCGTGCAGGTCGTCGCGTCGCCGGTGACCCAGCTGCTCTCCCTGCTCGGCCGACAGCTGACGCAACTGTGGTGGGACGGCGGTCGACTGGTCCTGACGTCCGGCTCGGTCCTCGTGACGACCGCTGCAGGCGCGAGCCCCGGGGTGACGGTCGCCGCGCTGTCGGCATCGATGGTCGTCGCCTACGCCGTCGTCCTCGTCCTGGTGCGGCGAGCAGTCCGGGCGCACCGGATCGTCGCGACTTCGACTGTCCTGGCTCCTCCGGAGCCCGCACTCCCCGTTCGCTGACCCGGGTCGGCCGGACGCACCTCGGGAGCCTCCCGTGGTGACGCGGCGGCAGACCCTGCGAGCGATCGCGGTCAGCGCGACGGCGTCGGCGCTCGGCGCGGCTCCGACGCTCGCGCGGGTGGCGACGACTCCTGCGCCCGCTCCGGCGGCAGCGGTCCCCGTGGACGACGTCGACGCGGCGTCGCTGCACGAACTCGTCGAAGCGGCGGCCCCGTGGTCCACGGTCACCATCACCCGGGACTGGGTCGTCACCGAGTCGCTGGTCCTCACGTCGCCGATCACCCTGCGGTTCGCGGGCGGGTCGATCTCGACCGACGCGCACATCGCGGTCATCACGGTGCGCTCCTCCGACGTGCGCATCGACGAGCCCGTCCTCCGCGGTCGCGACGGGACGGTCTCGGGCCTCGGTCGCGGTGTGCACGCAGCCGGCACACCGGACGCTCCGCTGCGGAACATCGAGATCCGCGGCGGCTCGATCAGCGGCCACTCGCACGACGGCGTGCTGCTCGAGCACGTCGGATGGTTCGCCGTGAGCGGCGTCACGATCAGCGGCGTCGGGTACGCCGGAATCCTCATGTTCTCGTGCACGGACGGCGCCGTCAGCGGCAACCGGATCGACGAGGTGCACCAGCCGAGCCCGTACGTGAACTCGTACGGCATCGAGGCGGTCCGCGCGACGACCGCGGGGACCGATCGGTTTCCCCGCAGCGCGCGCATCACCATCAGCGACAACCTGGTGCGGGGCGTGCGGTCCTGGGAAGGGATCGACACGCACGGCGGTGAGGAGATCGTCATCCTCCGCAACCGGGTCGAGGACTGCCGTGTCGGCATCGCCCTCGTCCCGTCGAAGGACGAAGCGGATGCGTCGAAGACCAAGTACGCGCCGCTCGCGTGCGCGGTCATCGGCAACAGCGTCACCCGGTCCACGCGGGGAGCGGGGTCCGGGATCGTGGTGCGTGGAGCGGGGGAGACCGTCGACTCGCCGGCCGAGCGTGCCACCGGCGTCCTGCTGCGGAACGCGGTGTCCGGGTACGGCGACGCCGATCGGGACGCGCCGATCCTCGTGTACCTGACGAGGGACCTCATCGTGGCCGACAACGAGCTGCAGGGGTTCGGTCGGGCCATCTCGCTCTACCACTCCAACGCGGACGTGGCGGTCCAGCGCAACTCCGTGCTCGGGCTGGAACGGCTCGGGGCGGCGCGGAGCGTCGGGATCGCGGTCGTCGCTACCGCCAACTCCGGGATCGTGGCGGCCAACCAGGTGTCGGTGGGTGACGTGGGGCTGCAGTGCCGACTGGCGCCGAACGCGCTCCTCAGCGTCGCCAACACCTGGGGCGGAGCGGGCATGGATCCCGTGGTGGCCGCCGGCGACTCGGTGTTGCGGTTCCTCGACGGATGATGCGGTGTCGTCGGGACGGGTCGGGCGGGGCCGACGGGTCCGACGGGGCCGACGGGCCGACCGGGCCGAGCCCGACCAGGCCCGACCCAGCTGACCCGGCCGACCGGGCCGAACCCCACCAGCCCCGACCCCGCCGACCCCGCCGACCGGGCCGACCGGGCCGACCAGGCCGACCAGGCCGAGTCGGCTGGGTCCGGGCTCGGCCGGTTCGCGTCCATCGTTCTCCCGGCCCTCTGGCCGACCAGGGATGCGACACCCGACGGAAGGCCCGGAGCGCGTGACGGGTGGCCGGGCAGAGCGCGGGGCGAGTTCGTGATCGACCCTGACCCGGCCGACCTACCTGGCGACGCGGAGGCCGCTGCCGACCTGATGCGCACTGTGGCGACCAGTGGACCGTGCGCGGGAGTGTCGCGCGGTCCGCCCCGCGAGACGGTACGCCGCTCGAACCGAGCCGGCACCGGCCCGGGCGGCGTCGAACCGGTGGGCGGCGCGCAGGACCCGGTCCGCCCCGACGGCGACACGTCGCGCCCGCGAGGCCGCGGAGACCGGCGCTCCGGACCGCTCCGTTCGCGTCGTGCTCCCCGGGGCTTCGGGCTCCCATCCCGTCCGCGGGCAGATCGCGAGGATGATCGTGCCGAACAGCAACCCGTGCGACAACATCGCGGTGAAGACGGACGTGTTGGAGAGCATGATGCTCGGCATCACGAGCGCCATGGCAGCCACGCGCATGGGAAGCCCGTGGGCGGCCCGGTCGACGACGCGCAGCCACACCCAGAGGGCGAACGCCGCGATCCCGATGCCGAGCCAGCCGAAGTTCGCGAAGCCGTCGGCGAAGAGGTTCGCGTTCGCGTACCCGGTCGATCCGGGGACGAGGTAGTCGGCGATGCGCTTCGGCGGCGCGAGGTCGTACGGGTAGTCGAACCAGGTGTCGAGGAACGAGTAGGCGTACATCGCCACCGGGTTCTGACTGAAGTAGTCGACGTACACCGACGAGAGCAGTCCCGGGGCGAGCATGAACCGCCGGGTGAAGACCGACGTCCAGGTGATGCCACCCTGTGCCTCGTCGGCCAGGGCCGAGACGACCATGATCGCGAGCGGGGCGACGAGGAACGGTGCGGACCCCTTGGTCGACCGTCCGCGGAACAGCAGGGCCATGCCGAGCACCGCGACGAAGGAGAACAGCACGGCCTTGAAGCCCGTGCTCGAGTACAGCAGGAACTGTCCGACCAGCGCCAGGACGATCAGGGACGGACGTCGACGGAAGATGCCACGGGCGAGCAGCAGCGGGTTCACCACGTAGGCCTGACCGGTCAGCAGGTACCCGAGCGTGCCGCCGGAGCCGACGTCGGCCGTGTAGTCGGCGCGGACGTCGTAGATGTCGTCGAGGGCGAGGAACCGGACGTGGACCCCGACGGTCGCCGCCATGATCCCGTAGGTCAACAGCGAGTAGACGGCGCACACCGTCCACGTCAGCGTGCTGCGCCGGATCGCGAGCGAACCGAGCCGGAGGACGTCCGACGGTGTCGACCGCCCGACGGTGGCGGACCGCGGGATGCCCGCCGCGACGAGGACGAACGCGGTGCCCACGGCGGCTGAGAGCAGGAGTGCCGTCCCTGCGGAGAGGTAGCCGGCGGAGACGCCCATGAGCATCGTCGGGGCGACGCACACGACGAAGAGGGCCCACAGCACGACGTGTGAGGGACGGGTGATCCGCACCGGCAGCGCCAGCGCGACCGCGCTCGTCAGCAGGACCGCCGCCAGCATGACCATCGGTGACGCCCCGACGTAGGTGTAGCCGAGGTAGCTGAACAACGGCGCCACCAGGACCGCGGAGATCCAGTTCATGGTCGCTGCGAGCGCGGCGACCGCACCCACGACGAAGACCACGCGTCGGAGCACCACGATCGTCCCGGGGGCGGTGCGACGGGACCGCTTCGATGCCTGCACGGGGTCCACGGGTCAGGCCTTCCCGGTCGTCGCGAGCAGCTCGTCGTACACCGCGGTCAGCCGGTCGGCTTCCCGTGCCCACGAGAACCGCGCCGCCGCGGCCTTGGCCTCGGCGCCGTGCGCGGCGAGGAGCTCCGGGTCCTCGGCGTACCGACGGACGGCGGCGGCGATCGCGCCGGGGTCGTCGGCCGGCACGAACGTCACGCACCCGACGCCGTCGAGCAGCCGGCGCCAGAGCGGCACGTCGGTGGCGATGACGGCGAGGCCGGCGGCGAGGTACTCGAAGAGCTTGGTGGGGAAGATCTGGTCGGTCACGGGGGTCCGTCGGAACGGCACGACCCCGATCCGCGCGTCGAGGAGGAGGTCCCGCGCCTCCATCGGTCCGACCACGCCGCGGTGTCGCACGCGCCCGGTCGCCTCGGCGCCGCGGAGCACGGAGGTGTCGGTCGCGGCGTCGATCGAACCGACCATCTCGACGCGCCAGTCCGCGGGGAACGCATCGTGCACCGCAGCCGCGCTGATCACGTCGATGCCCCGGTCACGGCTCAGCACGCCGACGTGCGCAACGACCGGTGCGCGGTCGGCGAGGGGGCGCTGCGCCGAGTCCTCGGCGCGCTCGAGCGGGAAGTTGTGGATCGCGACGGTGCGGTCCGCCGGGAACCGACGTCCGGTCCACTCGGTCGCGGCGACGACGCGGTTCGCGGTCCCGGCGACCCGGAGGAGCACGTGCGAGAGCGCCGCGAACACGGCACGCTGTCGGTGCGACAGGTAGTCCTTGCCCCAGACCTGGTCGGGGAGGTCCTCGTGCGCGTCGTAGACGACGGTACGGCCGGCGAGGCGGAGCACCGGGATCGTCCAGATGAGCTCGGGGTCGTGCAGGTGCACCACTCGCGCTCCGGAGCGCAGCGCGAGTCGCAGCGCCTGCACGGTCGACAGGACCATGCGTCGGACCCGACGTCGGCGGGGGATGCACACGACGTCGACCCCGGTCCGCGGCGCACGCAGGTCGCTCTCGACGGCGATCAGTTGCACGCGTCGTCCGGCGGCGACACCCGCGGCGGCCTCGCGCAGGTGGACGCGGTTGTCGACCCACGGGTGGGCGGAGGAGACGTGGACGATGTCGTAGCGCATGGGCGGATCCGTTCGGGTCTGCGGCGAGGAGATGCTGGGTCAGGGGCGGTCGGTGACGGAGTCGAGGGCTCCGGCGTAGGTGCGGGCGAGGCGTGCGTAGTCGTGCTCGCGGAGCACGTGGTCGCGGCCCCGAGCGCCCATCGCGTCACGTTCCGCGGCGGGCATGGCGGCGAGCGCGAGCATGCCGTCGGCCATCGCGTCGACGTCGTCGGCGGCGACGTGCACGCCGCACCCGGACGCCTCGACCGACTCGAGCGGGACCGGGGCACCGACCAGCAGCGGCCGGCCGAGCAGCATGTACTCGTACTGCTTGTTCATCGAGACGCCGTGGCGGTAGAGCGGCAGGTCGTGCATGTTGACGACGAGGCAGTCGGCCTGTCGGCCGATCCGGCGGGCATCGCCCTGGGTGATGCGGCCGTCCCACGAGATCGAGGCGGCGGACGGGAGGCGCGACGCGCGTTCCCGGAGCGCCGTCACGTCGGCGCCGTCCCCGACCAGGCGGAGGGCGAGCGGCCCGGTCCCGCGTGCCGCGGCGGTCGTCGCGGCACGGTCGAACGCGTCGATGACGGTCTCGAGCGCGTTCGCCGGACCCATCGAGCCGATGTACGTGACCGTGAACGGGCCGTCGGTGCCGCGCGGTGTCACCGCATCGGACTGCTCGCCCGGGAGCTCCTCGACCGCGACGCCGTTCGGCACCCAGGTGAAGCCACCGGTGTACCCGCGGTCGGCGTAGTAGCGCCCGACCCCGCCGAGCGGCGAGACGATGTGGTCGCTCCGTCGGACGATGCTCCGCTCGAGCAGGCGGAGCGCACGGATCACCGGGTGCCGCTCGGTCATGCCGGCGAGGCCCAGCGCGGACTCGGGCCACAGGTCGCGGGGCTCGAAGACGAACGGCACCCCGTGCCGCTTCGCCAGGCGGGCGGCCGCCCGGGCGGCGAGCGGGTGGAACGACCCGCCGACGATCACGTCCGGCCGGGGGAGTCCGGCGAGCGTCCCGGGGGCGAGCAGCAGGAGCGTGAACAGGAGGATGTCCGCGGCGCGACGGATCGTCCGCCGGATGCCCGCGCCGCGGTAGTCGACGCCGCGGAGCCAGAGGAACTCGTGTCCGGCGCCGGACCAGCGCTGCCGGAGACGGGAGCCGCGGAGGTGCGAGCGGCCGGTGGGGTGGTCGGTCCCGGCGGCGATGACGACGCTGTGCCAGCCCAGCCCGGCGAGGTGCTCGGCGAGGGACTGGTGCCGGGTCGCACGGCCGTCCCGCAGGTGGTGGTGGGCGTAGTGGTTGACGATCCAGACCGTCCTCATGCCGTCGACCCCGTCATCCGGTCCGTGCCGGTGAAGACGTCGGAGCTGGCGTGGCCGGGGGCGGTGATGCCCTCGCGGCGCAGGACGACGACCACGGTGCGCAGGAGGATCCGGAGGTCCAGGCCGAGGCTGATCGAGTCGACGTACTCGACGTCCGACCGGAGCCGCTCGGGCCACGGCAGCTCGTTCCGTCCGCGGACCTGTGCCAGCCCGGTGAGGCCGGGGAGGACGTCGTGCCGACGCGCCTCCTCGTCGGTGTAGAGGTCGAGGTAGCGGCAGAGGCTCGGCCGGGGGCCGACGAACGACATGTCGCCGCGCAGGATGTTCCAGAGGCTCGGCAGCTCGTCGAGGCTCGTCGAACGGAGGAGCCGGCCGAACCGGGTGAGCCGCTGGTCGTCGGTCGTGATGCCCTTGGCCTCGTCGACCTCGAGCATGCTCCGGAACTTCAGGATCGTGAAGGTGTAGCCGTGCAGGCCCGGTCGCTCCTGCCGGAAGATCACGGGTCGGCCGAGCCGGATCGCGACGAGTGCCGCGACGACCAGCATGACCGGTCCGGCGATGACGAGTCCGAGGACGGCGCCGCAGACGTCGAGGATCCGCTTCGTGCGCATCACGCGCGTACGACGGTCGTGGTTCATGGTCGTGGCTCCTGTCGGGTTGTCGGGTTGTCGGGTGGCGTGTCAGGCGGACGGGGTGGTGACGGTTGCGTACTCCGAGCGGTAGTAGCCGCCCTGACGTCGCGCGTGCTTGGTCTTGGTGAGGACGACGCCGCTGGCCTGTCGTCCGACTCGTTCGAGCGCCTCGGTCGCGAGTCGCACCTCGGTGCGCTTCGTCTGACCGGCTGCGCTGACGAGGAGGGTCGTCGACACGAGCGCGCTGAGGATCGAGGCGTCCGTGACGGCGAGGACCGGCGGGGTGTCCAGGAGAACCACGTCGAACCGGTCGGTGAGGACGTCGAGGACGCGTTCCATCGCCTCGGACCCGAGGAGCTCGCTGGGGTTCGGCGGGATGGTGCCGGCCGGCAGCACGTGCAGTCCGTCCTCGCCCCACTCCTGCAGGACGTCCTCGAGCTCGGCGCGACCGACGAGCAGGTCGGAGAGGCCGGCAGCACCCTCGACGCCCATGACGTTGGCGAGGTTCGGACGCCGCAGGTCCGCGTCGACGACGGCCACGCGGAGGCCGCCCTGGCTCATCGCGACCGCGAGGTTCGCCGTGGTCGTGGTCTTGCCCTCGGAGGGGCGGGCGCTCGTGACGACGAGTGTCCGAGGTCCGTCGGACCGCAGGAACTGGACGTTCGTGCGGAGTGCCCGGAAGGCCTCGCTGCGAGCGCTCCCGGCGTTGTCGCGGACGATGAGCGGATGCGCGGCGGCGTCGCTGTCGAAGGCGATGTCTCCGAGGAGCGGCAGGCCGACCTCCTCGAGGTCGTCGGCGGTCCGGACCCGGGTGTCGAGCCCGCTCCGCAGGAGGGCGAGCGCTGCACCGACGGCGAGGCCGGCGGCGAAGCCGAGCACGATGTTCGCCGCGGTCTTCGGCCCCACCGGGGAGCTCGGCGTGGTCGCCGGCGTGATCTCCTCGAGTCGCACCGACGGGGTCTTCGCGGAGATCTCGGGTTCGATCTGGCTGACGACCGACGCGAGGGTCGAGCCGATCGCCTCGGTGGTGCGGGCGGCGTCTTCGGCGTCCGTGTCCGTGACGGCGATCGAGATGATCACCGTGCCGGTCCCGACGCTCGCCGTGACCCGCTGCCCGAGCTCGGCAGGGGTGGTCTTCAGGTGGAGCTCGTCGATGACCTGCGTGAGCACCCGCGGGGACGAGGCGAGCTGCACGTACGACTTGATCTTCTGCTGGGCCGCCGTCGAACCCTGAGCGATCTCGCCGGCGGTCGACGCGTCCTGGCCGGCGACCGACACGTAGTACGAGGTCGACGCGCGGTAGGTCGGAGTCGTGGTGGCGCTGCTCAGGGCCGCGACTGCGACGCCGAGGACGGCGCACGTGGCGAGGATCCACCAGCTGCGGAGCAGGGCTCGGGCGATCATCAAGGCGTTCATGGCGGTCCTTCGTTCGGGCTGACGTACTCAGTGTAATACATCACATGAGCAATGACAATGACGAAGGGCCCCGCACGTGCGAGGCCCTTCGATGCCGGTGATCGGTGGATCAGCCGGCCGGCTTGATGGCGTTCCCCTTGCCCTGGTCGTCGACCTTCGGCGCGGTGCCGTGGTACGTGATGGTGTTCTCGTTGCCGAGGACGGTCAGGGACTTGACGCCGGTCACGTCGACCGTGTTCTTCTGCCCCTCGACGGTCAGGGTCGGCACCGTCCCGAGCGTGATGGTGCGCCCCGACGAGATGATGCTGGCGCCGGCGCAGTCGCCGAACGTGGCGGGCTTGGCGTCCTTGCTGTCGTCGAAGATCTGCAGGGACCCGTCGATGCAGTCGTTGTACTGCGTCTCGGCGACCTTCGTGGAAGCCGAGGCGGTAGCGGTGGGCTTCTGGTCCCCGCCGGACGAGTTCGCGGTGCAGGCGCTGAGGCCGACGGCGGCGACGAGCGCGAGGGAGGCGGCGGCGAGCGTGCGGATTGCGGTCGAGTTCATGATCTGGTCCTTCGGGTGGTGCTGCGGGCGTGCGCGACGGCGGCGCGGGGGGGGGGGGCGGTCGTTTTCTTGATCTGGGCGTGGGGGGGGGGGGGGGGGGGGGCGCGCGGGCGCGGGGGGCGGGGGGCCCCGGGGCGCCGTCGCCGTGGTGGGGTTCGGTCAGCGGGTGCTGGCCGTGATGGTGAACGGAGCCGAGACGCTCTGCTTGCCGTCCTTGGTGAGGACGATCTTGAAGGCGTACGAGGTGGCGCCGGCGCCGACCGTGCGGTCGAAGGCGAAGCGGCCCTGCGCCGACACGGTGCCGCTCGCGAGCGGGGCGTCGCCGACGTTGCCCACGGTGAAGACCTGGAAGGTCGCGTCCGGGGTGGCCGTGCCGGTGAAGGTGTTCACGCGACCCGGGGTCACCGTCGTGTTGTCGATGGTGACGTCCGCGGTGCGGGCCTGCAGGGTCACGGTGTCACCGATCATCGTCTTGCCGAGGTGCGTCTGCTCGATGCGGAAGTCGAGCTTGGTGCTGGTCGCACCGACGATCCGCTTGAACGAGTACTTGCCATCCGCGCCGACCACGAGGTCGGTGACGCCCGAGAGCTCGTTGTTCGAGGTGTTCAGGACGCGGATCGTCGCGCCGGGGGTGACGGTCCCGGTGAACGTGTTCCAGATGCCGGCGTTCACGTACTCGTTGTCGACGGTCGGGGCCTGGAAGGTGGCGGCGTCGATGGTGAACAGGTCACTCGTCGTGGTCTGGCCGTTGAGGGTCTGACGGATCTTGAACTTGAAGTTCGCCGCACCCATCGAGACGACTCGCTTGAACTCCCACTTGCCGTCCTGGCCGACGCGGAACGTGCTCTCGATGCTCGGGTCGAGCACCGTGTCGGACATGTTCAGCACCGAGTAGGTCGCGCCGGGCTCACCGGTGCCCTCGAAGGTGTTCTGGCGACCGGGGAAGACCTCGGTCGTGTCGACCGTCACCGGGGTGAGCGAGGCGGCGTTCACGGTGTAGAGCGGCGAGGTGAACGTCGCCCCGTCCGCCGTCGTGACCTCGAGCTTGAACTTGAAGTTCGGAGCGCCCAGCGACACCACTCGGTCGAAGGTCCAGTTGCCCTGGCCGTCGATGTCGAACGTGCCCGGGACGATCTGGGTGCCCGACATGTTCAGGACGCGGTAGGACGCACCGGAGGGGCCGGTACCGGTGAACGTGTTGTTCACGCCCGGACGCACCGCGCGGGTCGTGTTCGTGACCGTGTACCCGGCGTTCGCGCGGATGCTGAACAGCTGCGACGTACGGGTCTCACCGTTCAGCGTCTGCTCGAGCTTGAAGTCGAACTTGGATGCGCCGGTGGAGACCGCACGACGGAACGTCCAGTTGCCGTCCGCGTCGATGGTGAAGGTGCCCGGGACGATCTGGCTGCCCGACGCGTTCAGCACCCGGTAGGTCGCGTTCGGCGTCGCGGTGCCGGAGAAGACGTTCTCGACACCCGCGGTCACGGTCGCCGGACGGCTGACGGTGACGGGAGCGAACGCGTCGACCGTGGCGTCGATCGTGAACGGACCGTCGGTACGCGTGGCGTCGCCGAGCGTCTGGCGGACGCGGAAGGAGAACTCGGTGCTGTTCGCGGCCGGGGTGTGCTGGAACGAGAACGAACCGTCCTCGGCCACGCGCACGCCGCCGACGATGACCGAACCGTTGCCGTCGAGGATGTCGACGGTCGCGCCGGCGGTCGCCGTACCGGCGAACGTGGTGCGCTGCCCCGGCGTGTACTCGTCGGTGGTGATCTCCGCCGCGGTGAGCGCGGACTGACCCGGGTTCACGGTCACGGTCGCCGTCGTGGTGCGGGCCCCCTTCGAGAGCTGCGAGGCCTCGAGCACGTTCTCGCCCTGCTTGAGGTCCACGTCGGAGGACCAGTCGCCGGTCTGGGACACGGTGGTCGTAGCGACGGGCGTGGCCGACTTGTTGTCGAAGAGATCGACACGTGAGTTCGGTTCACCCTTGCCGCTGACGGCGATTGCTCCAGCGGGTGCCTCGCTCCGATCGGCGGGCGACGTGATCGACACCCGCGTGCCGTACTGCAGGTCGATCGCCACGTTGCCGGTGGGCGTGCCGTTGACGATCTGGTTGACCCGAACCGTGTACAGGCTGCCCTGGATGTTCGGGGCCGGCATCTCGACCGCCCAGTTCCCCTTGGCGTCCGAGGTCGTCGACGCGACCAGGGTATTGCCGAGGTCGCGGATCTCGATCCGGGTGTTCGGGTTCGCGGTGCCGGAGTACTCCGCGGGCTTGGAGTTGTCCGCGTCGAACCGTCCGGCGGCCGTGAGTTTCGCGACCCCGCCGAGGAGCGGCGGGAGGTCGTTCCACGAAGTGTTCCCGGCTCTACCCGGCCATCCCACAGCGGCGGTGAGCGACTCATTTCCGGACTGCCAGGTGTGATTCAGCGTGGTTAGAGCGGACCACGTTCCCGGCACGCCATAGTCCTCGCCGTAGAACGAACCGTTCTCGAAGTGGATTGCTGTGTAGCTCAAGCTGCAGGGGGCCTCGCGAAGGGCCGAACCCGACGTGGAGGAGAGAGGCGAGGAGAAGATGAGGCAGAACCCGGAGTCCTGCGAGCGATACCTGTACGCGCCGTACTGCTCGCTCGGAAGGATGTCGAAGGACGTCGCCCGCCGCGACGCCTGCGCTGCGCTGGAGGACTTCTGCCACATGGCGTACGGCAGACCTTTGGAGTCCTCGGTCGAGATGATGCCGGACGTGCCCGTCAGGAACTTCATGGTCCCGAGCACTTCATCGGAGCCGGTCGTGGCGGACGCGGAAGCCGCACCGAACGACAGGCCGGAGACGATCGTCGCGACGGCGAGCGCACCGGCGCCCAGGCCCTTCGCGAGACGCTTCTTCTTGGATGACATGGTTGGTGATCCCTTTCGAGGGGGTCGGGCCGCGTGCTCTCGCTCGGACGATCGGGCCGTCGGCGGCTCGCGGTGGATGTTCGCGGGAGACCCCGCTGCCGTACCAGAATATCAAACCGAACACTGAAATACAACATCCGCGATCGCCAACGACTTGAGTCGACTCATGGCAAGTTCCGAGGGTGTCATCTTGACGCCCAGGTGCACCGGAGTAAGGTTGAGTCCATCGGACGCAAGTCCAACGACTTCAGCATCACGAGTACCAACAGAAGGAGCACCCACACATGGGACGTGCAGTAGGCATCGACCTCGGAACCACCAACTCGGTCGTCAGCGTGCTCGAGGGCGGTGAGCCCACGGTCATCGCGAACGCCGAAGGCATGCGCACCACGCCGTCGATCGTCGCCTTCACCAAGGACGGCGAGGTGCTCGTCGGCGAGACCGCGAAGCGCCAGGCCGTCACGAACGTCGACCGCACCATCGCCAGCGTCAAGCGCCACATCGGCACCGACTGGACGACGGACATCGACGGCAAGAAGTACACGCCGCAGGAGATCTCGGCCCGCATCCTCGGCAAGCTCAAGCGCGACGCCGAGCAGTACCTCGGTGAGGACGTGACCGACGCGGTCATCACCGTGCCGGCGTACTTCAACGACGCCGAGCGCCAGGCCACCAAGGACGCCGGTGAGATCGCCGGCCTGAACGTCCTCCGCATCATCAACGAGCCGACCGCCGCCGCGCTGGCGTACGGCCTCGACAAGGGCAAGGAAGACGAGCTCATCCTGGTCTTCGACCTCGGTGGCGGCACGTTCGACGTCTCCCTGCTCGAGGTGGGCAAGGACGACGACTTCTCCACGATCCAGGTCCGCGCGACCTCGGGTGACAACCGCCTCGGTGGCGACGACTGGGACCAGCGCATCGTCGACTACCTCGTCAAGAAGTTCAAGGACGAGCACGGCGTCGACCTGTCGACCGACAAGATCGCCAAGCAGCGCCTCAAGGAAGCCGCCGAGCAGGCGAAGAAGGAGCTCTCGTCGCAGATGTCGGCGAGCATCCAGCTCCCGTACCTGACGCTGACGGCCGACGGTCCGCTCAACCTCGACGAGACCATCTCGCGCGCCCAGTTCGAGCAGATGACCTCCGACCTGCTCGACCGCACGAAGAAGCCGTTCAACGACGTCATCAAGGAAGCCGGTGTCTCGGTCAACGACATCGCGCACGTGGTGCTCGTCGGTGGTTCGACCCGCATGCCCGCCGTGGCCGAGGTCGTCAAGTCGCTCACCGGCGGCAAGTCCCCGAACCAGGGCGTCAACCCGGACGAGGTCGTGGCCGTCGGCGCCGCGCTGCAGGCCGGTGTCCTGAAGGGCGAGCGCAAGGACGTCCTCCTCATCGACGTCACGCCGCTGTCGCTCGGCATCGAGACCAAGGGTGGCCTGATGACGAAGCTCATCGACCGCAACACCGCGATCCCGACCAAGCGGAGCGAGACCTTCACGACCGCCGACGACAACCAGCCGTCCGTCGCGATCCAGGTCTTCCAGGGCGAGCGTGAGTTCACCCGTGACAACAAGCCGCTCGGCACCTTCGAGCTGACCGGCATCGCCCCGGCCCCCCGCGGCGTCCCGCAGGTCGAGGTCACCTTCGACATCGACGCCAACGGCATCGTGCACGTGTCCGCGAAGGACAAGGGCACCGGCAAGGAGCAGTCGATGGTCATCTCCGGCGGCTCGTCGCTGCCGAAGGAGGACATCGAGCGCATGGTCCGCGAAGCCGAGGAGCACGCGGCCGAGGACAAGGCCCGCCGCGAGGCCAACGAGCGTCGCAACCAGGCCGAGCAGCTCGTCTACTCGATCGAGAAGCTCATCAAGGAGAACGACGAGAAGCTCCCCGCGGACGTCAAGTCCGAGGTCCAGGCCGACGTCGACGCCCTGAAGTCGGCACTCGCGGGCGAGGACGACGAGGCTGTCAAGACCGCCTTCGACAAGCTCAACGAGTCGCAGGGCAAGCTCGGCCAGGCGATCTACTCCCAGCAGGACGCAGCAGCCGGTGCCGCCGGTGGCGAGCAGCCCGCTGGCGAGCAGCCGGCCGACGACGAGGACATCGTCGACGCCGAGGTCGTGGACGACGAGGACGACAAGGACAAGAAGTAGATGACGGACCCCAAGGACAACGTGCCGAACGAGGACGAACCCCAGGTCGAGGGCGACGCCACCAACGCGGCCGAGCCCGAGGACCTCATCGAGGCGGAGGGGCCCGACGTCGAACTCCCGACGGACGGCCCCGCCGCCGGCGGCCCGGCCGCCGACGCCGAGAACGACCTCTCGCCGGAGGACGAAGCGCTCCTCGCCGACGCCGCGCGCGGCATCGCCGAGGACAAGCTCAGCCCCGAGGACCGCGACCTGGTGGCCGAGATGCGTGCGGACATGCTCCGTGCGCAGGCCGAGCTGGTGAACTTCCGGAAGCGCGTCGAGCGCGACCGCGAGGCCAACCGCGAGGTCGCCATCGCCGAGGTCGTCCGGGCACTGCTGCCGGCGCTCGACGACCTCACCCGTGCCGAGGCGCACGGTGACCTCGCCGAGGGGCCCATGCAGGTCATCGGACAGAAGATCCGCGGCGGCTTCGAGAAGTTCAAGCTCGTGCAGATCGGCGAGAAGGGCGAGTCCTTCGACCCGAACATCCACGAGGCGATCGTGCAGCTCCCGACACCCGGTGCCACCGGCCAGACCGTGGCGGACGTCGTCGAGCCGGGCTACAAGCTCGGCGAGCGGGTCCTCCGTGCGGCCAAGGTCGCGGTGGCGGTCCCGGCCTGAGCGCGGGGAGGAGGTAGGGATTCATGGCCAGTCAGGACTGGTTCGACAAGGACTTCTACAAGGTCCTCGGCGTCGACAAGACGGCGAGCGACGCTGAGCTGAAGAAGACCTACCGGAAGCTCGCGCGGCAGTACCACCCGGACTCCAACCCGGGTGACGCCGCCGCCGAGAACCGCTTCAAGGAGATCAGCGAGGCCTACTCGGTCCTCTCCGACAAGGAGCAGCGCCAGGAGTACGACCAGGTCCGCGCCATGGGTTCGGGTGCCCGCTTCACCGCGGGTGGCCCGGGCCAGGGCGGGGGCTTCGAGGACGTCTTCGGCGGCATGTTCGGCCAGGGCGGCGGCGGGCAACGCGTCCGCTTCGGCCAGGGCGGAGCCGGCGGCTTCGAAGACATCCTCGGCGGCATGTTTGGAGCCGGCGCAGCCGGCGGCGGCGGTGGCTTCGGCCAGTCCAGCGGCGGCTACCGGGGCTTCGGTGGGCCGACGAAGGGTCGCGACGTCACGGCGACGACGACCCTCGACTTCACCACCGCGATCGCGGGCGACACCGTCAAGCTCTCGCAGGGCAACGGCCGTCCGGTGAACGTCCGCATCCCGGCGGGCGTCGCGGACGGGCAGAAGATCCGACTGCGCGGGCGCGGGGAACCGTCGCCCGACGGCGGCGAGGCGGGCGACCTGGTGGTCACCGTCACGGTCCGCAAGCACCCGGTCTTCGAGCGTGACGGGCAGCACCTCCGGCTGGACGTCCCCGTGACGTTCGTCGAGGCGGCCCTCGGCGCGACGATCGAGGTCCCGACGCTCGGCGGTTCCACCGTCAAGCTCCGGGTCGCACCGGGCACCCCGTCTGGTCGCGTCCTGCGCGTCAAGGGTCGCGGCGTCACGACCAAGAACGGCACGGGCGACCTGCTCGCGACGGTCCAGGTCGCGGTGCCGTCCCACCTGTCGGACAAGCAGCGCGAGGCCGTCGAGGCCCTCGCCGACGTCTTGCCCGACGAGAACCCGCGCGAGGACCTCCTCGCCAAGGCGCGCGACTAGCGTCACGCAACAACAGCGATGAACCCGGCCTGGAGGCTCGGCGCGGCTTCCTGACGGACGCTCGCCGAGCCTCCAGGCTGGTTTCCACCACCACGCGGACGACGGAAGGAACACGCCATGACCGACATGGACGAGAACTCGCCCGTCTTCGCGATCGCGATGGCCGCCGAGCTCGCCGAGATGCACCCGCAGACGCTGCGGCAGTACGACCGGCTCGGTCTGGTCGTCCCCGGGCGGACCCGGGGCGGGTCCCGCAGGTACTCGATGCGGGACATCGCCCAGCTCCGCGAGATCGCACAGCTCGGGTCCGAGGGCGTCTCGCTCGAGGGCATCCGTCGGGTGCTCGAGCTCGAGAACGAGAACCGGGCGCTGCGATCACGGATCTCCGAGCTCGAGACGGCGCTCGCCGACCAGCTCATCAACCGGCCGGGTGCGCGCGTGTTCGCGGCCTCGGCCACCGGCGGAGCCGTTCCGCTCCGCGCCGGGGTGCGGCCGCAGCGGAACACGCAGATCGTGCTGTGGCGGCCTCCGCGCTGACGACCGAACGACAGCGGGTCACCGCGTCGCCGCGGGCAGGTCGTAGAGCCGCGTCGTGTAGGTCGAGCCGTCGACGGTCACCCGCAGCTTGAAGCCGAAGCGGAGCGACCCAGCGGACACCGTCCGGTCGAACGACCACGAGCCGTCGTCACCGATGGTGTGGCGACCGGGGACGATGACCGTGCCGGAGGCGTTGAGCACCTCGTAGGTCGCGCCGGCGGGGCCGGTGCCCTCGAACGTGTTCACGAAGCCGGGGAGGACCGCGTCCGTCGTCACGACGACCGGGGCGACCCCCTGGTTCGCGTCGATCGAGAACAGCTCCGAGGTCTCGGTCTGCCCGTCCTTCGTCTGCTCGATCACGAACTGGAACGACGTGGCGCCGGTCGACACGACGCGTTCGAACTCCCACGTGCCGTCGTCGCCGACGGTCAGCGTGCCCGGGACGATCTGGGTGCCGGAGACGTTGAGCACCCGGTAGGTCGCACCCGGCTCGGCGGTGCCGCGGAACGTGTTCGAGAGTCCGGGGGTCACCGAGCGGGGCGACGTGAGCACGACCGGCGCGAGGCTGCCGTTCGAGCCGGGGTTGATCGTCACCTGGGCGGTTGTCGTGTTCGCGCCGCGCGAGGACTGCACGACGCGGAGCACGTGCTCGGCCCGGTCGAGGTCGTCGGTCGTGAGCGTCCAGCGACCGTCCGGCGCGACGACGTCGGTGCCGCGACCCACGATGCGGTCGGTGCCGCCCGTGACGTCGTGCACCTCGATCGTCGACCCGGGCTCGCCCGTGCCGGACATCTCGAGCGGTCCGCCCGCGTGCGCGGCACCGTCGGCGGGGGTCTCCACCGCGACGCCCGCGCCGTAGTCGACGTCGCGCGTCACCGCGTGCTCGGAGTCGACCAGGCCGGCGAGCGACTGGGTCGCCGTGACGGCGTAGGTGCCGGCCGCGTTCGGTGCCGGGATGGTCGTCGACCAGCGTCCGGTGGTGGCGTTCGCCGTGACCGGGGCGCCGAGCGCGGTGCCGGCGGCGTCCCGCAGCTGGACGGTCGCGCCCGGGTGGGCGGTACCGGCGGCCTGGACGGGGGTGTCGCGGATCGGGGAGAACGTCGTCGTGAAGGTCAGTTCGTCGGCGGCCAGCACGGCGGTGAGGGTGGTCGACCCGGTGCGGTCGGGCCCGACGTACTGCTCGAGGCGGATCGTGTTCGTGCCGAACGCCAGGCCGGTGACGACCGCGGTCCACCGTCCGTCGGTGCCGATGGACACCGCGTTCGCGCCGTCGACGAGGACCTGCGCGTTCGGGGTGCCGCGGCCGCTGAGGAACGCGGTGCGGGCCAGGGTGTCGATGCGGTCGATCCGGGCGTCGAAGGCCGGCAGGAAGTCCGCCACGTTCGGCAGCCGGTCGGCGATCTCCTTCACCTGCAGTCGCATCACGGGGTCGTTGTTGTAGAGCCCGAGGAAGCCGCCGTTGCGCTCCGAACGGAGACCGGTGCCGATCGGGTTGTTCGACCCCTGGTTGCTCGCGAGCGAGAACCGCTGCTCGACGGCGCCGTCCACGCAGGACTCGAGCGTGACGCGGGAGTTGATGCCGGCCGTCGCGGTCGCGGCGCTGAGGCACAGGTCGGGCGCGGACACCGGGCGGACCGGGCCGACGGTGCCGGGGGCCGGCAGGTACCAGTCGACGGCGCGGTCGAGGGCGCCGGCGAGCGTCGCCGCACGGTTCGCGGCGATCTCCTGACCGGCGGCGCCCGGCAGCGGTGCGGCGAACGCCGGTGCGCCCTGGAAGGACGACGTCTCGGTGACGAGGGGGCCGACGACCTGGTCGCCGTCGGCCTGGGTCGTCGCGGCGGACGCCGAGGTCGCGCCGCCGGCGGCGATGGCCGCGGTGACGCAGACGCCGACCGCGATCCAGCGCGCGCGGGCGGTGGGGACAGTGAGTTGCATGAGGCTCCTTCGGAGTCGAACAGGACCTCTGCAACATATCGATGTGGAACACCGTATGTGAAAGTCTTGGCAACGCTTGGCAACAGCCGGACCGGTACGCTGGCGCCGTGCCACCCGACTTCGCCGACCTCTTCCGCCGCCGTCACGACGACGCGCCGGACCTCATCGCGATCGACGGCACCGACCGGTTCATCCTCGACGAGGCGCCGCACGTGCACGGCGACGCGCTCCGGCAGCCGGGCGAGGTCGCGGTGGTCGACGACCGGTACGGCGTGCTGACGCTCGGTGCGATCACCCTGCACGGCGCCTCGGACGTCCGGGTCGTGCAGGACTCCCTGGTCGGCGTGCGCGCGCTCGAGGCCAACGCCGGGACCTTCGGTCGGCGGGGCTTCCACCACCCGGGCTCGCTCGAGCAGGCGTTCCGGGACGTGCGACTCGTCCTGCTCCGGCTGTCGAAGTCGAACGACCGGCTCGACGAACTCGCCCGTGCCGTCGCCAGGTTCGCCGCGCCCGACGTCGTGCTGCTGTGCGGCGGGGTGTCGAAGCACATGAACCTCTCGCAGAACGACGTCCTGCGCCGGTACTTCGGCGAGGTCACGGCGTCCCGGGGCCGGGGCAAGTCGCGGCTGCTCATCGCGCAGGACCCGCTCCGCGCACAGGCGACACGGGCGGACGCGACGAACCCCTGGCCGCGGTCCGTGCACGTCGACGACCTCGGCATGACCCTCGTCGCACACGGTGGCGTGTTCGCCGGGACCTCGCTCGACCAGGGCACGCGGGTGCTGCTCGACGCGATGGACGGCGCCGTGCCCACCGCCCGCACGGCGGTCGACCTCGGGTGCGGCAACGGCGTGATCGCGACCGCGCTCGCCCGGCGCCGTCCGGGCATCCGGGTCGTCGCCACGGACGTCTCGCAGATCGCCGTGGCGTCGACGATCGCCACGGCCAGGGCCAACGGCGTGACGGACCGGGTCGAGGTGGTCCGGTCGGACGCCGGCGACGAACTCGCCGAGGGGTCCGCGCAGCTCGTCCTCTGCAACCCGCCCTTCCACGAGGACACCACCGTGTCCACCGACGCGGCCGAGGCGATGTTCCGGAACGCGGCCACGATCCTCCAGTCCGGCGGTGAACTGTGGTGCGTCTGGAACTCGCACCTGCGCTACCGGCCGGTCCTGGAGCGGCTCGTCGGGACGACCAGGCAGGTCGTCCGCACGCCGAAGTTCACGGTCACCGCGTCCCGTCGCGCCTGACGCGCCTGACGCGTCGCGCCTGACGCATCGCGCGGGACGCGGACACCGGACGCGGACACCGGACGCGGACACCGGACGCGGACACCGGACACGAGAGCGGGGGGGGGGGGGGGGGGGCGCCCCCCGGGCCGGGCCACGCGGCGGCGGACCCGGGCCGCGCACCCGGGCCCGGCGGGGGGGGGGGGGGGCGCGCGCGCCCCCCCCCGCTCTCGTTGCCCCGCCTACGCCGGGATGTAGTCGAACGTGTCCGGGTCCGGACCCGTGCGGTGGCCCTTGTCGAGCGACGAGATCGCGGTCATGTCGTCGTCCGAGAGCTCGAAGTCGAAGATCGCGAAGTTCTCCTCGACCCGGGCGCGCGTGACCGACTTCGGGAAGACGATGTCGCCGCGCTGGATGTGCCAGCGCAGGACGACCTGCGCCGCGGTCTTCTCGATGTTGCCCGCGATGCGCGTGATGGTCTCGTCGTCGAGGACGAGGCCCTGCGCGATCGGCGACCAGGCCTCGGTCGCGATGCCGTGCTCGCGGTCGTAGGCGCGGAGCTCGTCCTGCGTGAGGTACGGGTGCACCTCGATCTGGTTCACGGCCGGGGTGATCGTGGTCTCAGCCGCGAGGCGGTTGAGGTGGTGGGCCTGGAAGTTGCTCACGCCGATCGAGCGGGCGGTGCCGCCGCGGTAGAGCTCCTCCATCGCCTTCCACGTCGGCACGAAGTCCGACTTGGTGGGCAGCGGCCAGTGGATGAGGAAGAGGTCGGTGTAGCCGCCGAGCAGCTCGGCCGACTTCTTCCCGTTCTCCAGCGCCGCCTCGGGGTCGTGGAAGCCGTTGTTGAGCTTCGACGTGACGAAGATCTCCTCACGGGGGATGCCGGACGCCTCGATGGCCTCGCCGACCTCCTTCTCGTTGCCGTACATCTCGGCGGTGTCGATGTGGCGGTAGCCGACCTCGAGCGCTGCGAGCGTGGCGTCCTTCGTCTCCGACGGGTCGATCTGGAAGACCCCGAAGCCGAGCTGCGGGATGGTCTTGCCGTCGTTCAGGGTGATGTTCGGAACGGTCATGGTCCGAGTCAACCAAAGCGCGCCCAGCCCGCATTCCGGGAACGTTCAGGCCGGGCGCGCCGTCGCGCGTCCGACGTACCCCGCTAGGCCAGTGCGGCCGTGATGTACGCCTGCAGCGCGAGCCCGTAGGCCTCGGCGGCGTCGTCCGAGGTGAACGAACGATCAGCACCGTCGATCGTCGCGACCACCGTGAAGCCGGCCGACAGCGACACGAACGCCGGCCCGAGCAGCTCGCGCAGCTGGTCCTCGCGCGGGAGCCAGAGCGACTCGGCGGCGTCCACGGAGTCGAGTGCCCACTCGGTCGTGCCGTTGAACCCGAGCACCGTGCCGGACGGGTAGTCGTGCCGCTCCACGGTCATCTCGGACACCGTGTAGACGTCGTCGTCCACGCCCGGCTTGTCGATCACGAACCGGTCGCCCGTCGTCGGGTGCCACCGGAGTCCGGCGTCACGCAGGGCGGTGGCGAGTGCAACACTGATCACGCTCCCCAGCCTGCCACTCGCGGTCCTGCAAGGTCGCCGTACTAGCATCGCCGGGCACCCCCACGCGCGATCGCACCAGCGTCCGCGCGCGCGACGCGACGACGCCCGGCCGACCGGTGCAGCGCCTCCAGGCCGAGACCCCGGCCCCGGGGCGGGCCGCCGGCCGGCGCCCCGACCGTGGCGGACACCGACCCCTCCGCCGAAGAGAAGGACCCGCATGACCCTCGAACGCGAGGAACTCCGCGACGACTGGACCGTCACCCTGGCCGAGGGCCCCGGTGCGCCGGACGGCGTCGCGGGCCGCGTCATCCCGGCGACCGTGCCGGGGCAGGTCCACACCGACCTCGAGCGCGCGGGCCTGCTGGCGGACCCGACGTTCGACCGCGACGAGGACGCGGGGAAGTGGGTGGGACGGGCGGACTGGTCGTACCAGCGCACCGTCGACGTCGACCCGCGCGGCTTCGAACGCGTCGATCTCGTGTGCGACGGACTCGACACCGTGGCCGAGCTCAGCCTCGACGGCGTCGTGGTCGGGACCACCCGGAACATGCACCGGCGGTACCGCTTCGACGCGCGCGACGCCACCGGCGGTGTCGGCCGCGGCAGCAAGACGCTCGAGATCCTGTTCGAGTCGCCCTACCGCGAGGCCGGACGCGTCGCCGCGAAGGCCGGCAGCATGCCCGGTCCGTACGACGAGCCGTTCCCGTACATCCGCAAGATGGCGTCGAACTTCGGCTGGGACTGGGGGCTGACGGCGGTGACGAGCGGTCCGTGGCGACCGGTCGCGATCGAGCGGTGGTCCACGGCGAGGCTCCGGGACGTCCGGCCGCTCGTCGACGTCGAGGCGGGGGAGGGCGTGCTCGACGCGCACATCACCGTCGAGCGCTCGGGACTCAACGACCTCGACCAGGACGGCGAGGACGACGACCTCGTGCTCGTCGTCACCGTGAGCGGCGGGACGGCCGACGGCGGGACCACGCGGCAGCGCTCCCGCGCCCAGCTGACGCCGAAGGACGACGAGACGGTCGTCACCGTGCGCGTGCCCGAGGTCCAGCGGTGGTGGCCGCGCGGCTACGGCGCACAGGAGCTCTACGACGTCGTGGTCGAGCTGCAGACGGTCGACGGCGAGGTCCTCGACCGCTCGACCTTCCGCACCGGCTTCCGCTCGACGCGCATCGACACGACGTCGGACCGGGTCGGGAAGCCGTTCAACGTGCACGTCAACGGCACCCTCGTCGACGTCCGGGGCGTGAACTGGATCCCGGACGACGTGATCGTCTCGCGGGTCACCCGGGACCGCGTCGAGGGGCGGTTGCGCGCCGCCGCCGACCTCAACGTCAACCTCGTGCGCGTCTGGGGTGGCGGCGTCTACGAGTCGCGCGACTTCTACGAGGTCTGCGACGAGCTCGGACTGCTCGTCTGGCAGGACTTCCCGTTCGCGTGCTCGGCCTACCCCGAGGGCGAGCCGATCCGCAGCGAGGTCATCGCCGAGGCTCGGGACAACGTCGCCCGGCTCTCGCGGCACCCGTCCCTCGTGCTCTGGAACGGGAACAACGAGAACATCTGGCTGCACGAGGTCGACGGCTGGGCCGCCGAGCTCGGGGACCGCGGCTGGGGCCTGGACTACTACCTCGACCTGCTGCCGACCATCGTCGACGCGGTCGACCCGTCCCGCTTCTACACGGTCGCGTCGCCGTGGTCGGGCTCCGAGTCGCTCTTCGCGAACGACGTCGACCACGAGACGCACCACTCGTGGGAGGTCTGGAACCGCCTGCCGGACACCGCCTACCGCGAGTCGGTGCCGCGCTTCGTGTCCGAGTTCGGCTGGCAGGCACCGCCCGCCTGGCGGACGCTCCGCGACGCCGTGCGGGACGCGCCGCTCGCCGTCGACTCGCCCGGCGTCGTCCACCACCAGAAGGCGGCGGACGGCATGGGCAAGCTCGAGCGGGGGCTCGCACCCCGGTTCGGTTCCGTCGCCCCGGCCGAGTTCGACCGGTGGCACTACCTGACGCAGCTCCAGCAGGCACGCGCGATCGCGACGGGCGTGGAGCACTGGCGGACGCACTGGCCCCGGAACACGGGTGTCGTCGTGTGGCAGCTGAACGACCTGTGGCCGGTCTCGTCGTGGTCGGCGATCGACTCGGCCGGGCGGCTGAAGCCGCTCGCGCACGAGCTACGGCGGCTCTACGACGACGTGCTGCTCACGATCCGTCCGGTCTCGTCGGTCGCGGCTGCGGTCGGTGACGGCGTCGGGTCCGGGGGCGGCTCCGGTGTCGGCTCCGGTGTCGGCTCCGGCCAGGCGGTCGGGTCCGGCGTCGGGTCCGGCCAGGCGGGTGGGTCCGGTCCGGTGGACGGGTCGGAGCAGCCGGGAGGCGCGGATCGCGGCGCCTCGTCGGCCGCCGGCGGGGAGACGGCTGATCTGGGCGACCTGGCGGACACGCTCTCCCTCGGGGTGTCGCCAGGGGCGTTCGGCAGTTCGCCGATCGAGATCGCGGTCCGTTCGACCCGGTCCGGTCACGACAGCGTCGTCCGGGTCCGGCGCATCACCCTGGCGGGCACCGTCCTCGCCGAGGTCTCGCTGCCCGTCCACCTGTCCGCCGCCGGGGTCGCCGTCGTGGCGCTGCCGGAGTCGGTCGGTGTCGTGGACGACCCGACGAACGAACTCGTCGTCGCCGACATGGACTGGCGACGTGCGGTCTGGACGCCGGCACCCGACAAGGAGATGCGCTGGGAGCCCGCCCGCTACCGCACGGCGTTCACCCCTGCGGCGGACGGCGACGGGCTCGACCTCGTCGTCGAGGCGGAGGGGCTCGTCCGCGATCTGCTCTTCCAGCCGGACCGGGTCGCTGCCGGCGGCACCGTCGACCGTGGCTTCATGACGCTGTTGCCCGGGGAGCGCGTCGCGTACCGCCTGCGGGGCGTGACCGAGGCGGACGTCCCGGCGCTCTCGGCAGCGCCGGTGGCCTGGACCCTCGACGCGGTGCTCGCACGCTGACTGGCTGCCTGGCTGACTGGCTGCCTTGCTGACTGGCTGCCTTGCTGACTGGCTGCCTGCCTGCCTGCCTGGCTGACTGCCGCCTGCCCGGCTGGCTGCCCGTCTGTCGTTCTGCCTGCCTGTGCGAACGGTGTCCGTTCCGGGGCCCGCCTGGGCTTCCTGACCGGTGCGAGTTACGATGGGTGCACGACGGACTTCCGCCGCACGCGTCGACGGTGACTCGGAGACGGCGACCAGATCCAGATACCAAGGAGTCATGATGCTCGGAAACCTCGGTGGCGTACACCTGCTGATCATCCTCGGGATCATCATCCTGCTGTTCGGTGCGACCAAGCTCCCGGCGCTCGCCAAGGGCCTCGGGCAGTCGATCAACATCTTCAAGAAGGAGATGGGTGACGACGACAAGAAGGCCAAGGGCACCGACGCCGGAGCGCAGAACACCACGGTGACGAACACCGCGGCCGAGCCCGCCCCGCAGCCGGTGGTCAACCCCGGCCCGTCGGTCCAGCCGAACTCGGACTCCAGGAACTAGGACCCCAGCCCCGTCCTGTCGGCAGCCCCCGCGACCCCGTCGGTCGCGGGGGCTTCGTCGTGCACGTCGGACGAGTCGTCCACAGGTCGTCCCCAGGGCAGGCGGGACCGCGCCGGGTGGCGGAGGATGAGCACATGACGACCCCTGCCCCTGCGGCCACCGCTCCGCTCCGCGACGACCGCCGTGTCGTGCTGGTCGTGGCGATCCTGTCGTCCTTCGTGGTCGGGCTCGACTCGAGCGTCGTGAACGTGGCGCTCCCGGCGATCCGCGACGAACTCGGCGGGGGACTCGTCGTCCAGCAGTGGACTGTGGACGCCTACCTCGTCACGCTCGGGTCGCTCATCCTCGTCGCCGGCAGCCTGTCCGACCTGTTCGGTCGTGTCCGGATCATCACGTGGGGGCTGGTGGTGTTCGGGATCGCCTCGGTCGTGTGTGCCGTCGCGCCCACGGGCGAGGTGCTCATCGTCGCCCGGGCGCTGCAGGGCGTCGGCGGGGCGCTCGTCACGCCGAGTGCGCTCGCGCTCATCGTTGCGGCGTTCCGTGGTGCGGCGCAGGCGAAGGCGATCGGGACGTGGACGGCGTGGTCGAGTGCGGCGACGATCCTCGGGCCGGTCGTTGGCGGGCTCGTCGTGGACGGCATCGGTTGGCGGTGGATCTTCGTGCTGACCGCCGTGCCCATCGCCGTGACCATCCCGCTCGTGTCGCGGATCTCGGCGGACGTCCGGGTCGGTCCGCGGGCCCACGTGGACGTAGTGGGCGCGGTGCTGGCCGTCGTGGGGGTCGGCGGTGTCGTGCTCGGGCTCATCGAGCAGGAGCGCCTCGGGTGGGGCGCGCCGGTCGTCCTCACCGCACTGGTGCTCGGCGGGGCGGCGCTCGTGGCCTTCGTGCCGTGGGAGCTCCGCGTCACCCGTCGGCACGGTGCGCCGCTCGTCCCGCTCGAGCTCTTCCGGGCGCGGAACTTCACGGTGGGCAACCTCGCGACGCTCTCGATCTACGGCGCCCTCGGGATGGTGTTCTTCGTGGTGACGCTCTTCCTGCAGGAGGTCTGGCGCTTCCCGGCCTGGCTCGCCGGTCTCGCGACGCTGCCCCCGACCGTGATGCTCCTCGTCCTCTCGACCACGGTCGGTGCGCTCGCCGGCCGCTGGGGGCCGCGGTGGTTCATGGCCGCGGGCCCCGCCATCGCCGCCTGCGGGGCGCTCCTGATGCTCGCCGCCGGTGACGATCCGCGGGGCTACTGGTGGTCGGTCCTGCCCGGGCTGGTGCTGATCGGTGCGGGGATCGCCCTGATGGTCACCCCCTTGACGAGCGCGGTCCTCGGGTCCGTCCCGCAGTCCGAGGCCGGAGCGGGATCGGCCGTGAACAACGCCGTCGCGCGGATCGCCGGGCTCGTCATGGTCGCGCTCGCGGGGATCGTGCTCGGCGGTGCGGTGAGCGTCGGGGGACTGCACCGCGCGATGGTGGTGATGGCGTTCCTGCTCCTCGCCGGTGCCCTCGTGAGTGCCGTCGGTATCCGGAACCCGCGGCGGGAATCTGCCGCCGCGGACGCAAGTTGAGTGGAGTAGACTCAACCTCAGGACCACCGCAACGAAAGGACGGAACGCATGGCGAACCTCCAGGGCGCTCCTGACTCGCAAGAACGACAGAAGACCGCCCTCGAGCAGTACGGCGTCGACCTCACGGCGATCGCTCGCAACGGCAAGCTCGACCCCGTGATCGGCCGCGACGCCGAGATCCGGCGCGTCTCCCAGGTGCTGACGCGCCGCACCAAGAACAACCCCGTGCTCATCGGGGAACCCGGCGTCGGCAAGACCGCCGTCGTCGAAGGACTCGCCCAGCGCATCGTCGCGGGAGACGTCGCCGACTCGCTCAAGGACAAGCGCCTCGTCTCGCTCGACATGTCCGCCCTCATCGCCGGCGCCAAGTACCGCGGCGAGTTCGAGGAGCGGCTGAAGGCCGTGCTCAAGGAGATCAACGACTCCGACGGGCAGGTCATCACCTTCATCGACGAGCTGCACACGCTGATGGGCGCCGGCGGGGGCGAGGGCTCCGTGGCCGCCTCGAACATGCTCAAGCCGATGCTCGCGCGCGGCGAACTCCGACTCATCGGGGCGACGACGCTCGACGAGTACCGCGAGTACATCGAGAAGGACGCCGCGCTCGAACGCCGCTTCCAGCAGGTCTTCGTGGGGGAGCCGAGCGTCGAGGACACCGTCGCGATCCTGCGCGGGCTCAAGGAGCGGTACGAGGCCCACCACAAGGTCACGATCAACGACTCCGCGCTCGTCGCCGCGTCGAGCCTGTCGAACCGGTACATCTCCGGGCGGCAGCTGCCGGACAAGGCGATCGACCTCATCGACGAGGCGGCCTCGCGACTCCGGATGGAGATCGACTCCAGCCCCGTCGAGATCGACGAGCTCAAGCGCACCGTCGACCGGCTGCGCGTCGAGGAGTTCGCGCTGAAGCAGGAGAAGGACGACGCGTCGAAGGCACGCCTCGAGACCCTGCGTGCCGAGTTGGCGAGCCGCGAGGGGCTGCTCGCCGAGCTCGAAGCGCGGTGGCAGGCCGAGCGGGCCTCGCTCAACCGGATCGGTGAGCTCAAGCAGCAGCTCGACGACCTCAACGTGCGGTCGCAGCGGGCGCAGCGCGAAGCCGACTACGAGACCGTGAGCCGGCTCGAGTACGGGGAGAAGCCGCGCATCGAAGCGGAACTCGCCGCGGCCGAGCAGGCCGAGTCCGCTGACCGCATGGTGAACGACAGCGTCACCGACGAGGACATCGCCGCCGTGATCGCCCAGTGGACCGGCATCCCCCTCGGACGCCTGCTGCAGGGCGAGACCGAGAAGCTCCTGCACCTCGAGAACGAGCTCGGTCGGCGGATCATCGGGCAGCGCACCGCCGTCTCGACCGTGTCCGAAGCCGTCCGTCGCACCCGCGCCGGCATCTCCGACCCGGACCGACCGACGGGCTCGTTCCTGTTCCTCGGCCCCACCGGCGTCGGCAAGACCGAGCTGGCCAAGGCGCTCGCCGAGTTCCTCTTCGACGACGAGAAGGCCCTCGTCCGGATCGACATGAGCGAGTACGGCGAGAAGCACTCGGTGGCGCGGCTCATCGGCGCCCCGCCCGGGTACATCGGGTACGAGGCCGGCGGGCAGCTCACCGAGACCGTCCGGCGTCGCCCGTACTCCGTGGTGCTGCTCGACGAGATCGAGAAGGCCCACCCCGAGGTCTTCGACGTGCTCCTGCAGGTCCTCGACGACGGCCGGCTGACCGACGGGCAGGGCCGGACGGTCGACTTCCGGAACACCATCCTCATCCTGACGTCGAACCTCGGGTCGCAGTTCATGACCGACCAGTCGATCACCGATGTCCAGCGCGAGGAAGCCGTCCGTGAGCTCGTCCAGCAGGCCTTCCGGCCCGAGTTCATCAACCGGCTCGACGACATCGTCGTGTTCCAGGCGCTGACGGAGGAGGACCTCGGGCAGATCGTGTCGCTCTACGTGGACCGGCTCGCCCGTCGACTCACCGATCGTCGCCTCGAGCTGGCCGTGACCCCGGACGCCCGCACCTGGCTCGCCGAGCGGGGCTACGACCCGGTGTACGGCGCGCGTCCGCTCCGTCGGCTCATGCAGCGCCAGATCGACGACCGGCTCGCGCGGGCGATCCTCGCCGGTGACGTGCGCGACGGGGACACGGTCCGCGTCGACGTCGCCCCGGGCGGCGACGAGCTGACGGTGGAGCCGTTCGAGCTCGCGGAGATCGTCGAGGAGTAGACGCGGACGGGCCGGACCCCTGGACAGGAGGCGCGGTGTCGGCTCCTGGGGCGGCGCCTCGTTCGCGGGTTCGCGGGTTCGCCGGTTCGCAGGTTCGCGGGTTCGCTCGGCGAGACCGGAGTGTTCTCAGCGCCGGCGCGCTGTGAACGCTCCGGTCTCGCCCGGCCTACGGTCCAGGGCATGCCTGAGATCCGAGTGTTCCGTCGCCTCACCGACGCCGTCGAGCACGCCAGCGTGCTCGACAAGGCGGTCGACATCGATCGTTCCGTGGTGAACGCCTTCGCGAAGCCGAAGGCACTGCGCCAGTTGCTGCACGGCGTGCCGTTCGGGCACCCGCTGCACCCGCTCCTGGTGCAGGTGCCGCTGGGGGCGTGGACCTCGGCGGCGGTGCTGGACCTGATCGGCGGCAAGGGGAACGCGCGCGCGGCGAAGACCCTCGTCGGCGTGGGGCTCGTGTCGTCCGGCAGCGCATCGGTGGCCGGCTACGTCGACTGGTCCGAGCTCGACCGTGCGCAACTCCGGACGGGCTGGGTGCACCAGGCGGTCAACTGGGTGGGCATCTCGTTGTACGGGCTGTCGTGGATGCAGCGGAAGCGCGGGAACCACGGCGCGGGCAAGCTCCTCGGTTTCGCGGGTCTCGCGGTGGTCGGCGTCGGCGGGTACCTCGGCGGACACCTCGCGTACCGGCAGCGGGCCGGTGTGAGCCGGCACGGAGAGGTGCCCTTCGACGCCTGAGTGCGGGTGCTGATCATGCCTGGTCATGACCAGTTCGTCAAGCGTCGTCGATCATCCGTTCCACATCCGTGATCCCGCGGAAACATGCGGATCGCGATTGTCCACAGCCTTCGGTTCCGTGGTTGACATCCCTGCGTGATGGGTCTTTACTCACCATTACGCAACGTCCTTTCATAAAGGTCGGACCAAGGGAGTCAACGTGACACGCACGCGTTTCGCCGCACTCGGTGCGCTCGCCCTCGCAGGCGCGCTCGCCCTCACCGGGTGCTCCGCCGGAAGCAACGGAGCTTCCGACGGCGGCACGAAGTCCATCGGCACACCCGATGGCAAGGGCAAGACCATCACCGTCTGGATCATGAACGGCGACCTCAGCCCGAAGATCCTCGACGTCGCCGAGCAGCAGTTCACGAAGGCCACCGGCGCCAAGGTGAAGCTGCAGCTCCAGCAGTGGGACGGCATCACGACCAAGCTCACGACGGCGCTCGCCCAGAAGGACGCCCCGGACGTGGTGGACCTCGGCAACACGCAGGTGCCCGTGTACGCGGCGACCGGGGGCCTCATGGACCTCTCGCCCTACAAGTCGGAGCTGCAGGACGGGCAGACCTGGCTCTCCGGGCTCGAGGGCCCGGCGACGGTGGACGGCAAGCTGTACGGAGCCCCGCTCTTCGCCGGCAACCGCGCGGTGATCTACAACAAGAAGATGTGGGCCGACGCCGGGGTGACCGACGTCCCGAAGTCCTACGACGAGCTCACCGCCGACCTCGACAAGGTCAAGGCGAAGAACCCGCAGGCGGACTTCTCGGCGTTCTACATGCCGGGGCAGTACTGGTACGGCGGGCTGCAGTGGGTGTGGGACGCCGGTGGGCAGATCGCGACCGAGAAGAACGGCAAGTGGAAGGGCGCGATCGACTCGGACGATGCCGTCAAGGGCCTCACCGCGTGGAAGGACTTCCAGAACTCGTACTCGGCGAAGTCCACGCAGGACATCAACACCGACAAGCCGGCAGAGTCCGACGTCTTCGCGCAGGGGAACACGTCGGCGATCCTCGGCTCCGCGTGGGAGATCGGGTCGATCACCACGGCGAAGCCCGAGCTCAAGGACCAGATCGGCACGTTCGCGATGCCGTCGAGCACCGCGGGCAAGACGCAGCCGGTGTTCCTGGGTGGCTCCGACCTCGGCATCCCGTCCAAGTCCGCCAACCAGGACCTCGCGCTGTACTACATGAAGATCCTCACCTCGAAGAAGTTCCAGCAGGACCAGGTCTTCGGGGTCGACGGATGGGAGCCGAACTCGACCGAGCTCCTCGACGCGGTCGCCGGTGACGTGGACGAACTCCACAAGCCGTACTTCGAGGCTGCTTCGACCAGCCGTCCGACGCCCGCGACCCCGGGCTGGGCGACGATCGAGGGTGACTCGACCTTCCAGACGATGTTCGCCGACATCGCCACCGGTCGGAAGTCGCCGCAGCAGGCAGCCGAGGGCTTCTCGGAGCACCTCACGACCGCGCTCAACGCGCAGCAGTAGTCGATGACCTCCACGACGGAGCGGGTCCCCGGTTCGGCTCAGGCCGAGCCGGGGACCCGGCGTGGGGCCCTCGGGCGGCGTCGGACCACCGGCTCGGGCACGGCATCGGGTCCCGGGGGCGGGAAGGGTTCCGGGCGTGCGGCGGGGCGTCGGTCCGTCACGTCCTCGCGCGCGCCGCTGGTCCTGCTCGCCCCCGCCGCACTCCTGCTCCTGGCGCTCGTCGTCTACCCGCTCGTCCGCCTGGTGGTCATCTCCTTCCAGGACTACGGGTTGCGAGCGATCTTCACCGGGCAGGCGGGGTTCGCCGGCCTCACGAACTACACGAACGTCCTCACCGACGCCAGCTTCTGGCCGGTCATCCTCCGCACGGTCCTCGT
Organism: Curtobacterium sp. LFS084; assembly: GCF_047977705.1. NCBI lineage: Bacteria > Bacillati > Actinomycetota > Actinomycetes > Micrococcales > Microbacteriaceae > Curtobacterium > Curtobacterium sp. LFS084. The sequence goes on along the minus strand of NZ_JBFPFM010000010.1, from coordinate 52,926 downwards.
CACCGGAGCCATGGTGATCGGGACCATCGGCATCGGCATGGCGGTGTCCCAGCTCCTCACCCGGCTCGGCGTGGTCATGCGCACCGTCGTGAGCGTCGTGCTCGTGCTGGCGTGGGCGATGCCCAACGTCGCCTCGAGCCTGGTGTGGCAGTGGCTCTTCCAGCCGTTCTACGGCGTGCTGAACTGGCTCATCACCCAGCTCGGCGTGTTCGGCGACCACACGCAGGACAACTGGGCCTCGAGCCCCGGCCAGGCCCTGACCATCGTGCTCTCGCTCGTCATCTGGCAGGCCGTGCCGTTCGTCGCGCTGACGCTCTACGCCGCGCAGTCGCAGATCGCCCCTGAGTACTACGAGGCCGGCGCGCTCGACGGGGCCTCCTCGTGGGTGATGTACCGCGCGATCACGCTGCCGGCGCTCGTGCCGACGTTGCTGCTCGTGACGATCCTCTCGGTGATCTGGGACTTCAACGTCTTCAACCAGATCTGGCTGCTCACCAAGGGCGGTCCCGAGGACACCACGCTCACGCTCGGCATCTGGACGTTCGTGAAGTCCTTCGTGTCGAACGCGTACGGGCAGGGAGCCGCGATCGCCGTCATCTCGACGCTGATCCTGGGGGCGCTCACCAGCTACTACATCCGCCGGCTCGTCCGGAGCGGGGAGGAAGACCTGTGACGACCACCACCACCCCCGGGGTGACCGGGGTGACCGCCTCCGACGCGCAGCCCGACGTGACCGGAGCGGGGCGTGCCTCCGGGCCCACCGCGCCGGTCGCGCCGGTCCGTGCCCGGCGACGCAAGCCGCGCGTGGTGGCGAACACCATCGCGGTGGTGTTCTGCCTGGTCTGGGTGTTCCCGATCTACTGGATGGTGAACACCGCCTTCAAGCCCGCCGACGAGGTCACGACCCTCACGCCGATCTGGTTGCCGCTGCGACCGACGCTCGAGAACTTCACGCGGGCGCTGACGCAGGACGGCTTCCTCGTGTACCTGCGGAACTCCGCGATCGTCGTCGTGGCCGCCGTGCTGCTGTCGATCGTCGTCGGCTTCCTGGCGTCGGCGGCCCTGTCGCGCTTCCGGTTCCGCGGCCGGCGGACGATCCTCGTGGCGATCCTCTTCGTGCAGATGATCCCGTCGGGTGCGCTGCTGATCCCGCTGTTCCTGTCGTTCCAGTCGCTCGGACTGCTGAACAGCTACATCGGGCTGATCCTGGCCTACGTCGCGAGCGTGCTGCCGTTCTCGATCTGGGTGATGCGCGGGTTCTTCGTCGCCGTCCCGGTCGAGATCGAGGAAGCCGCGAAGGTCGACGGCGCCGGGACCTTCCGGATCCTGTGGAGCGTGCTGTTCCCGTTGGTGATGCCGGGGGTGATCGCCACGAGCGTCTTCGCGTTCATCGCAGCGTGGAACGACTACCTGACCGCCTACGTCATGCTCAAGGACCAGGGGATGTACACGTTGCCGGTCTGGCTGGCGGGCTTCTCGACGGACAAGGGCACCGACTTCGGCGGGCTCATGGCGGCGAGCGTGTTGTTCTCGATCCCCGTCGTGGTGTTCTTCCTCATCGTGCAGCGGCGGCTCGTGAGCGGCATGACCGCGGGGGCCGTCAAGGGCTGACGCTCCCCGGCGCTCCGGACGACGACGCCCCGACTTGCTCCGGCGGTCGGGGCGTCGTCGTGCCCGGGCTCGGCATCGCGCTCGGCGATGCGCGCTCGTGCCACCTGGTCGCACGACGTGCCGCGTGCGTGGCGGGTTGGTCGCATGACATGCCGGCCGGCCGCGGGGTGGCGACACTTCGTGCGACCAGCGGCCGGGCGGAGGCTCCACGCGACAGTTCGCGCGACCACGGGCGGATGCCGGACGACCATGGGCAGGCACGGCGCCGAACGGGCGGGCGCAGAGCGGGGCGCCGAACGGGCGGGCGCGGCGCCGAGTGGGCGGAACACGCGGCTCGCGTTCGTCGAGCGGGCGGAACTCGCTGCCTGGGGCGGGCGAACGGGACGAAAAAAGCCCGCTCGCCGAGCCGCCGACGCGCCGCAGACCTGCGAACGTGTTGGTTCCGCGTTGAAACGGTTGCGTTTCTGTGGCATCCGGACGTACTCTTCTCGAAACCCACGGGAACGAAGGAGTTCGGGCATGTACGCAACCGAGCGGCACGACGCCATCGCCGCCGCGCTGCAGTCGGCAGGACGGGTCTCCGTCGCCGACCTCGCCGAGCACTTCGACGTCACGACCGAGACCGTCCGCCGTGACCTCGACGCCCTCGAGTCCGCCGGCCGACTGCGCCGCGTGCACGGGGGAGCGGTCCCCGTCGGCCGGTCGAGCGTCGTCGAGCTGACCGTCGCCGAGCGCGAGGTCCAGCACAACTCCGCGAAGTCCGCCATCGCCCGAGCTGCGATGCGCCTGGTCCCGCCGACCTTCACCGGCTCCATCGCCCTCGACGCCGGCACCACCTGCGCCGCCGTCGCCGCCGAGCTCGTCCGCTGGGAGCCCGCCACGGCCGGCGCGACCCTGACGGTCATCACGAACTCGGTCCCGATCGCCGCGACCCTGCAGCACAGCGAGCACGTCGAACTGCACCTGCTCGGCGGACGCGTCCGCGGGATCACGAGCGCCGCGGTCGGCACCGCCACGGTCGAGCAGATCGGCGCGCTGCGTCCGGACATCGCGTTCGTCGGGACGAACGGGCTGTCGGCGGGCTTCGGCCTGAGCACGCCTGACGAGTACGAGGCTGGGGTGAAGGGCGCGTACGTCCTCGCGGCCCGCCGGAGCGTGGTGCTGGCCGACGCCGCCAAGCACGGTGTCGAAGCGCTCATGCGGTTCGCCCGGCTCGACGAGATCGACACCGTCGTCACCGACCAGACGCCGCCCGCCGACCTCGCGGGAGCCCTCGCCGAGGCCGACGTCGAGGTGGTCGTCGCATGACCCCGAACAGCAGCGTGACCTCGAACAGTCGTAGAGCCCCGAACACCAGCGCCGAGCCGGGCTCCATCGTGAGCACCCGCATCGTCACCGTCACCCCGAACCCGAGCCTCGACCGCACGATCGAGCTCGCCGGCGAGCTGCAGCGCGGCGCCGTCCAGCGCGCCACCCGTTCGACGGCGGAGCCCGGCGGCAAGGGCGTCAACGTCTCCCGGGTCGTCGTCGCGAGCGGGGGCGACACCATCGCCGTGCTCCCGGGCGACGAGCTCGACCCGGTGCTGCTCGGTCTCGCGACGCGGGGGATCCCGACCGCCGCCCTGCCGATCGGTGCCCCGCTGCGCTCGAACGTCACCGTGACCGAGCCGACCGGGACGACCACGAAGCTGAACGAGCCCGGGCCGTCGCTCGCCGGCCGCCTCGACGACCTCGCGGCCCTCGTCGCGGACGCCGCCGGCGCCACCGCGACCGGACCGGCTGCCCGCTGGGTCGTCCTCGCCGGCTCCCTGCCCCCGGGGCTGCCCGACGACGCCCTCGCGGTCCTCGTCCGCGCCGTCCGGCAGCGCCACGGCGACGACGTCCGGATCGCGGTCGACTCGTCGGGCGTGCCGTTCACCGCCCTGCTGCAGTCGGGCGAGCGGATCGACCTCGTGAAGCCGAACGCCGAGGAGCTCGCCGAGGTCGTCGGCGGCGACCCGGACGAGTTCGAGCGGGACGTGGACGCCGCGGCGCTCGCTGCGCAACGGCTCCGTGACAAGAACGTCGGCACCGTGCTCCTCACCCTCGGCAGCGCCGGGGCCGTCCTCGTCACCGAGGACGGGAGCTACGCCGCCGCCGCACCCAGGATCGTGGCGCGCTCGACCGTCGGCGCGGGGGACTCCTCCCTCGCCGGGTACCTGCTCGCCGAGGTCGCCGGGCACCCGCCCGAGCAGCGCCTCGCCCAGGCCGTCGCCACCGGAGCCGCAGCCGCTGCACTCCCCGGCAGCGACGTCCCCGCCCTCGACCACACCGACCCGTCGGGCATCGAGGTCCGAGCGCTCGAGCGAGCGCCCGAACCCGCCTGACACCGAACGACGGCACACGCCGCCCGCCCCGCCCACCGAACCCGCACACACGCAGCACCCGCGCCCCCCGCGCCATTGCAAAGGAGCAACCCATGTCCGTCAACACGAGTCCACGCCTCATCAGCGTCCAGCTCGTCGGCCTCGACGAGGACCTCGGCGCCACGTCGAGCGACGTCATCCGCGTCCTCGCCGACCGCGTGGCCGCGACCGGCCGCGCGGCGGACGGGGCGTCCCTCGCCGCCGACGCGATCAAGCGCGAGGCGAGCGTCGGCACCGGCGTCCCCGGCGGCATCGCGATCCCGCACGCCCGGTCGGCATCGGTCTCCGAGCCGACCCTGGCGATGAGCCGCCTCGCACGGACGGTGTCGTTCGGCGCCCCGGACGGCGACGCCGACATCGTCTTCATGATCGCCGTGCCCGAGGGGGCCGACAAGGACCACCTCACGGTCCTCTCGACCCTCGCACGTGCGCTCATCCGCGAGGACTTCACCGCCGCGCTCCGCGCCGCCACCACCCCGCAGGAGATCGTCGACCTCGTCGACCGCGAGGTGAGCGGCGAGGTCGCGCAGGCCGGTGTCGGCACCGCGAGCAGCGCCTCCAGTGCGACCGCGACCAGCCAGGAGGCGCGACCCGCCGCCGCCACGAACGCTGCGGACGGAGCCGCGGCCGGGTCCGCGACCGGCGCCCGCAAGGTGCTCGTCGGCGTGACGGCCTGCCCGACCGGCATCGCGCACACCTACATGGCCGCCGACGCCCTCGTCGCCGCCGCGCAGCGCGCGGGTGCCGAGATGCACATCGAGACGCAGGGGTCCTCGCAGGTCGAGCCCCTCGACCCGGCACTCATCGCCCGCGCCGACGCCGTCGTCTTCGCCGTCGACGTGGACGTCCGCGACCGCGGTCGCTTCGCCGGCAAGCCGCTCGTGGCCGGACCGGTCAAGCGCGGTGTCGACGAACCGGACAAGATGATCGCCGAGGCGCTCCGCGCCGCGGACGACCCCAACGCCGCACGCGTGCACGGCTCCGCTGCCGAGGCCGGTTCCAGCACCGCGAAGGACGAGCACTTCGGGCAGGCGCTCAAGCGCTGGCTCCTCACCGGTGTCAGCTACATGATCCCGTTCGTCGCGGGCGGCGGGCTCCTCATCGCGCTCGGCTTCCTGCTCGCCGGGTACGGCATCGCGCTGACCCACGGTGACTCCGGGCAGAACAACGCGGTCTACACGCTCACGAACTACACGCTGCTGAACCTGCCGCCGGAGGGCCTGGCCTACTACCTCGGGGCCGCCGCGTTCCAGATCGGTGGCGTGTCCCTCGGGTTCCTCGTGGCAGCGCTCGCCGGGTACATCGCGTACGCCATCGCCGACCGTCCGGGCATCGCACCGGGCTTCGTCGCCGGGTCGATCGCCGTGTTCATGAACGCCGGCTTCCTCGGTGGTCTCGTCGGTGGTCTCATCGCCGGTGGTGCCGCCTACTGGATCGGCCGAATCCCGACCTGGCGTTGGCTGCGTGGCCTCATGCCGGTCGTGATCATCCCGCTGTTCGCGTCGATCATCGCCTCGGGCCTGATGCTCCTGGTGCTCGGCGGCCCGATCGCCTGGGTCATGACGCAGCTCACCGCGTGGCTCAACTCGCTGTCCGGTGCCTCGGCGATCCTGCTCGGCATCATCCTCGGCCTGATGATGGCGTTCGACCTCGGTGGCCCGGTGAACAAGGTGGCGTACGCGTTCGCGGTCGCCGGTCTCGGTGCCGGCTCCGCCACGAACGTCGTCCCGTTCGAGATCATGGCCGCCGTGATGGCCGCGGGCATGGTCCCGCCGCTGGCCCTGGCGCTCGCCTCGACCGTGCTCTACCGCAAGGGCTTCACGAAGCCGGAGCGCGAGAACGGCAAGGCCGCGTGGCTGCTCGGTGCGTCGTTCATCTCGGAGGGTGCGATCCCGTTCGCGGCCGCCGACCCGCTGCGGGTCATCCCGGCGTCCATGATCGGTGCCGCGGTCACGGGTGCGATCTCGATGGCCGCCGGTGTGACCTCGCGGGCGCCGCACGGCGGGATCTTCGTCTTCTTCGCGATCGGGGACGTGGCGATGTTCATCGTGGCGATCCTGGCGGGCACCGTGGTGTCGGCGCTGGTCCTCGTCGGGCTGAAGAAGTGGGTCCGACGGGCCCCGGCCGCGTCGGAGGACGCCGTGGTCACGGCCGACGAGCGGGTCGCGGTGGCGGTCTAGTCACCACCTGCTGACGGGAGGCGCGGAGCCGGCTGGCACCGCGCCTCCTGTTCGTGTCCGGGTGTCAGGCCGCCACGGCGAGCTCGATCGGCGCCGTCCGCGGATCGGTGGTGGCGTCGAGCTCGCTCGGCGCGAGGGGCGGCACCGACGCGTGCGAGATCTTCGGGTGCACGGGGCGGCGCTCGACCTCGCCGGCGCCGATGAGTTCCTCGTGCAGCTTCTCGCCGGCGCGGAGTCCGGTGAACACGATGTCGGACGTGCCACCGAGGACGTCGATCATCCGCGTCGCGACGTCGAGGATCCGGACGGGCTGGCCCATGTCGAGCACGAGGACCTCGCCCGGTTCGGCGATTGCCGCGGCCTGGATCACGAGGTGACAGGCCTCGGGGATGGTCATGAAGTACCGGGTGGCGTCGGGGTGGGTGACGGTCACGGGGCGTCCGGCGCGGATGAGGTCGGCGAAGAGCGGGATCATCGACCCACGGCTGCCGAGGACGTTGCCGAACCGGACCGACACGTAGCGTCGACCGGTCTCGGCCGCGGTCCACGCCGTCAGCCGCTCGGCGATCCGCTTCGTGTACCCGAGCACGCTCGTGGGGTTCGCGGCCTTGTCGGTGGAGATGTTGACGAGCGTCGGGACGTCGGCGGCGACCGCGGCCGCGAGGACGTTCCGGGTGCCGAGCACGTTCGACTTCCAGGCCTCGTCCGGGTACTGCTCGAGCATCGGGAGGTGCTTCAGGGCCGCGGCGTGGAACACGACGTCCGGGCGGCGGGTCCGCATGACCTGGTCGATCGCCTCGGCGTCGCGGATGTCGGCGAGCACGACGTCACGGGTGTCGAGCAGGCCGTGCCCGGCGACCGAGACCTGCACCTGCTGCAGGGCGGTCTCGTCGCGGTCGAGCATGATGACCTCGCGAGGGGCCAGCGCGACGAGCTGCCGGCACAGTTCGCTGCCGATCGACCCACCCGCGCCGGTCACGAGGACGCGGCGCCCGCGGACGAGGTCCGCCATGCCGTCGAGGTCGGTCGGGGTCGGAGTGGTGCCGACGAGGTCGTGCAGGTCCAGACCGTGGAGGTCGGGCTGGGACAGGGGATCGGACATGGCGCTCCTCGGGACGGTTGCGATCGACCATCCCACGGTAACACCTTGTATGTGAAATGACAACGTTCGTCCTGACGGCGTGCTGCACTGCACACCGCGCAGCCGCGGGCGCTCTGCCCGGCGTCCTCCACCGCCCAGTACGCTGGTCGCCGACCGAGAGACGAACGGATCCGATGCGACCAGCACCCGCCCCCGATGCGCCGATCCGCGACGACGGGTCCCGCGTCGGCCGCTGGGAGCGGGCCGGTGCCGTCGGGGTCTTCGTCCTCGCGGTCGTCCTCGCCTGGTCGCGCATGCCCGCGGCGGTGCGGGACGTGCTCTGGGCGGAGGACGGCCGGACGTTCCTCGGCGAAGGCGTGCAGTACGGCACGCTCGGGACGCTCACCCGCAGCTACGCGGGGTACCTGCACCAGTACCCGCGGCTCGTGGCGGGGGTCGTGCAGCACGTGCTGCCGGTCGAGGGGTGGGCGACCGGCATCGCGTTCGGAGCCGTCGTCGGGACCGGCCTCGTCGCGGCGGTGGTCTTCGTGTGCACGCGGGACGCCACCGCGCGACTGACGCCGGGCGCCGCGCTCGCCGCTCGGGCGGGGATCGCCCTCGCGGTGGTGCTCGTCCCGATCGCGACGAACGAGGTCCTCGGCAACCTCGCGAACGTGCACGCGTACTTCCTGTGGATGATGCCGTTCGTGCTCCTGCACCGGCCACGCACCTGGGCGTCGAGCGTCGGGCTGGCCGTCGTGACCCTGCTCGGCGCCCTGACCGAGACGCAGGCGATCGTGTTCGCGCCGCTGCTCGTCCTCGGGCTCAGGGCTCGTCGGATCTGGCCCGTCAGGGCCGCGTTCCTCGCCGGTGCCGGTCTGCAGCTCGCCGTGTGGCTCGGTTCGGACCGGCACCGCGGACAGGTCGGGCGCGCGACCATCGACCTCGCGTCGCTCGCGGACGGGTTCGGACTGAACGCCGGGATGACGACCTTCCTCTCGCGGGCCGCGTCCGGCGATGTCCTCGCGGCCGTCGGCCCCTGGGTGGGGCTGCTCTTCCTGGTGCCCTTCGTCGTCGCCTTCGTCTGGGTGCTCGTCCGCGGCGACCGGACGCAACGGACCCTCGCGGTCGTCCTCGCGCTGTACGCCGTCGTGCTCTGGTGCGCGGCGGTCGTGCTCAACCCGAAGCCCGCCTACGCCTACGCCGGCATGTCGCCGGAGTTCCTCCGGTACGCGTGGGTGAGCCGGTACGGGGTGTTCCCCGCCACCGCCGGGCTGGTGCTCGTCCTGCTCGCGCTCGTGACGCCCCGACGCTGGGGTCGCACCCGGAGCGCCGTCGGGGTGGCGGCGCCCGCGTCCGCCGATCCGTCGCGACGATCGCTGCGGCCCCGGCGCGTTCCCCGCCGTCCCGCCCTCGGCACGGCGGTGCGGTCGACCGTCGCCGTGGTCCTGCTCGTCCTCGTGGTCGTGCAGTTCCGGCCGCTGGGGCCGGTCCTGCGCACGGACGGTCCGCGGTACACGGCTGCGGTGGCCGCCGCCCGCGAAGCCTGCCGCACGCTCCCGGCCGACCGGGCGATCCGGATCCGGAGTGCGCCGCAGACGCAGCAGGACACCCCGGGTCCGCCGACGCGGCAGGAGCCCACCTCGTTCTGGAGCCTGTCGATGAGCTGCGCGGTCGTCACCGGGGCGAGGACCTCGGACGTCGGGCACGAGGTCGAGCAGGTCCGGCCGGTGCCCACCTTCGGCTGAGCGACCATGGGCCGCCCGTTCTCGGTGCCGACGGTGGCCCCGGCGTCCCGCTCGGCTCGTCAGTCGGCGATGTTCGCCGTGACCGCGTCGATGTAGGCGGCGCGTTCCTCGCGCGAGTGCGGACGACCGGGCACGCCCGGACGCTGCTCCCACGGGAAGGGCCCGGCGTCGTGTCGGTACTCGATCCCCATCGCCTCGAGCCGGGCCGTGTGCTCGGCGAGGCGCCCCCGGAACTCCGCGACGTCCCGCGGTCCGGTGACGTCGGCCGACCAGAGGGCCTCGGCCAGTGCCGCGACGCGGGGGAACAGCTGGTAGTCGAGCTTGCGGGCGGTGTCCACGTGCTCGGTCCACATGTTGCCCTGGCCGCCGATGACGTGCGCGCGTTCGGCGTCCGTGAGGTCCGCCGGCACCGGGTCGAACGCGAACACGTCGTCGACGGTGAGGACGATCGACACCGGGATCGGCTCGGTCGCGAGGTCGCTCTGCCGGTAGTCGAGGTACACCTGGTCGTCCGGCGCGGAGATCACGTCGTGCCCCCGCTTCGCCGCGGTCCGGGCGCCGGTCAGGCCGCGCCAGGACAGCACGGTCGCCGACTTCGAGAGCGTGCCGCCCTCGAGGATCTCGTCCCAGCCGAAGGCCCGCCGCCCGTGCGACTCGACGTGCGCGGCGAGCCGGCCGATGATCCACGCCTGCAGCTGTTCCTCGTCGGCGAGGCCGAGCTCACGGATGCGCTCCTGCGTGCGGGGGTCGTCCTGCCACTGCACCTTGGGGCACTCGTCCCCGCCGACGCCGATGTACTCGGACGGGAACAGGGCGACGACCTCGTCGAGGACGTCCTGGAAGAAGGCGATCGTGGACTCCTCGGCGTTGAGGACGTCCTCGGCGATGCCCCACTCGGTCCACACGTCGACCGGGTCGCCCGAGACGCCGAGCGACGGGTAGGCCGCGAGGGCGGCGCGGACGTGCCCGGGGGTCTCGATCTCCGGGACGACCGTGACGAACCGGTCGCTCGCGTAGGCGACGATCTCGCGGATGTCGTCCTGCGTGTAGTAGCCGCCGTGCGGGCGGCCGTCGAACGACGCCGGGCGGAGGACACCGTCGGCGTCGGCGACGTGCGCTCCGACCTGGGACTCCTTCCGCCACGAGCCGACCTCGGTCAGGCGCGGGTACTTCCGGATCTCGATGCGCCACCCCTGGTCCTCGGTGAGGTGGAAGTGCAGGCGGTTCAGGCGGTGGGCCGCGAGCTGGTCGACCACCCGCATGACCTCGTGCTTCGTCCGGAAGTGCCGCGCGACGTCGAGCATGACGCCACGCCAGGCGAAGGCCGGAGCGTCCTCGACCGTGACCGCCGGGACCGTCCACGGGCCGTCGCCGACCCGGCCCCTGCGGTACACGTCGGCCGGCAGGGACTGCAGGAGTGCCTGGACGCCGTAGAACACGCCGGCGGCGCCGCCGCCCGTGACCTCGACGCCGTCGGGGGCGACCACGAGTCGGAAGGACTCGGAGCGGTCACCGCCCGGGCCCGCGGGGAGCGAGTCGTCCTCAGCCACACGGAGCGCGATCACGTCCGCCGTCGCCCCCGGGTCGTCCGCGGCGTCGCGCACCGGCAGTCCGGTCGAACCCCGCAGCGTCTGCTGCAGGTACAGTCGGACCGACTCGCTCGCGGCGTCTGCGGCGATGCGGGTCGACGGGGTGATCGCGAAGGCGCCGACACCCGGTTCGGTGCGGCGCGGCCGTGGGATGAGCATGTCGGAGTCCACCATTCCTCAATGATCTTTCGTAATATGGAGGCTATGGCCGTGGACGAGACCGTGTCAACGCTTCCGAACGGTGTCGTCGGCAGCGCTCCGGGGATGCTCCGACTCATCAACTCGCGCGCGATCCTCGCCGAGCTCTTCCGCGACGACGGCTCGCACACCGTGACCGAGCTCGGTCGGACCGTCGGGCTGTCCCGTCCCACCGTCGAGGCCGCCCTGGCCGACCTGGTCGACGAGGGATGGGTCACCGAGGCCGAGGCCATCGCGACGCCGAACAAGGCCGGGCGCCGGGCGAAGCGGTTCCGTGCGGACGCCGCGGCCGGGTCCGTGCTCGGCGTCGACCTCGGGCTGCACAGCATCGTGGGGCTCCGCTCGGACCTGCGCGGCCGCCAGCTCGCCCGGGTGGAGGAGGTCTACACCGACCTCGCCTCCGCCGAGCAGGCGTGGGCGAGCGTGCAGGACGTCGTCCGGCGGCTCGTCGAGGGCACCGACCCATCGCGGCTCCTCGCCGCGACCTTCGGCGTCCCCGCCGTCGTCGACCGCTCCGGCGAGATCGACTACACCGTCGCGGTCCCGCAGTGGGTGGAGCGACGCGTCCCCGGCCGGATCGGCGACCTCTTCCCCACGTCGACCACGTTCTTCGACAACGACGCGAAGCTCGCCGCCACGGCCGAGGCGATGTGGGGACGCTTCCGCGGGGTGCAGGACGGCCTCTACCTCGTGATGGGTCGCCAGATCGGCGCGGCGTACCTCGTCGACGGCTCGCTCGCACGCGGTGCGCGCGGAGCCGCCGGCGAGATGGGCGGCCTGGCATCGACGGGATGGCCCGACGCACCCGCCCGACTGGAGGCGCGGATCGCCCCCGGCGCGGACGTCGAGTCCGTCATGGCGTCGGCCGGGCAGGGGGACCCGGCGGCGGCCGCGGCGGTCCGTGCGCTCGCCGAGGACGTCGCCCCCGGGGTCGTCCAGCTCATCGCGACCATCGACCCCGAGGTCGTGGTCGTCGGCGGCGAGGTCCTGCCGGCGGCCGAGGTGTTCTGCGAGGCGCTGACCGGTTTCGTCACGCCCGGGCTCCGGCACCCCGTCGAGATCGTCCCGTCGACGGTCGGCCGCGATGCCGTCGCCCGCGGTGCCCTGGCGCGATCGCTCACCCACGTCCGGACGTCGCACATGGGACTCGGCTGACGTCCAGGTTGCGTGCCGGGTCCTGACAGGGCGTTCAGGCACGATCGGGGGATGACGACTGCCGTGGCTGCGCCTGCCCACACCATGACCGTCGCCGCCGGCGACTCCGCCACCGACCAGGAGATGGGCGGACTGTCCGGCCTGGTGCTGCAGCTCATCGACGCCCTGGGGGAGTGGGGCGTCGCTCTGATGCTCTTCGTCGAGACGGTCTTCCCGCCGATCCCGTCCGAGGTGATCCTGCCGCTCGCCGGCTTCCTGGCCGGAGCCGGTCGGATGAACCTCGTGCTCGTCCTGCTGCTCGCGACGCTCGGCTCCTACCTCGGCGCACTGGTGCTGTACTGGCTCGGCGCCGTCATCGGCTTCGAGCGGACGACGCGTTGGCTCGGCAAGCTGCCCCTCGTCGACGAGGACGACTTCCGCAAGGCGGCGGACTGGTTCCACCGGCACGGCCGGAGCGCGGTCTTCTTCGGCCGGTTCGTGCCGATCGTCCGCAGCCTCATCTCGCTGCCGGCCGGAGCGGACCGGATGCACCTCGGGACGTTCTCGGTGTTCACGATCATCGCGAGCGGGATCTGGAACAGCGCCCTGGTGCTCCTCGGCGCGGCGTTCGGGACCCAGTACGACAAGGTCGAGCAGTACACCGAGTGGATCGACCGCGTCCTCTACGTGGCGATCGCCGCGGTCGTGGTGACCTTCGTGGTCCGCCGGGTGCGCCGCATCCGTGCCGACCGCGCGGGACGCACCGGCACCGGACGGGCCGACGGCACCGCCCGCGGCCGACGTCGTGCCGAGGCCGCGGGCGACTGAGCCGTCAGGCCTTCGTCAGTGCGGACTCCTTGTGGGCGGCCTGCTTGCCCGTCTTCTCCGACTCGACGATCCAGTACGGGTCGTCGTCCGTCGGCTTGAAGGACTGCCCGTCGAACTGGAAGTGCTTCGTCTTCTTCTCGACCAGTTTCCCGGTCGTGGTGCCCTGCGAGGTCTTCCAGTGGACCTTCTCGCCCTTCGACAGTGCCATGGCGTCCTCCTGACGTCGACGTCGAGTGATCGCTCACCCGTGGAAGGGCCGAACGTACCCCGATGCATCCGCATGATCTCGGGGAAGTCACGGCAGAAATGTCCCCCATCACGATGTCATAACACGTACCCGAAAGGCCGGTGGGACGCGTACCGTACTGGATGAGCCACCGCGGAGGCAACTGCCCCGGATCACCCGGCTCTCGGACGGAACGACATCAACCATGACCCTGCTGAACGTCACTCGGGCGGAGACGGTCCTCGCGGGCCGCTACCGCCTCGTGAAGCTCATCGGCACGGGTGGCATGGGGTCGGTCTACGAAGCACGTGACGAGCACACCTACCGCGCCGTCGCGGTGAAGCTCTTCGCGACGCCCGAGTCGATGACCACGGCCGACCGGGTCCGCCAGGAACGCGAGATCCGGCTCCTGAGCATGCTGTCGCACCCGGGGCTCATCCCGCTGTACGACGCCGGCACCCACGACTTCGAGGACGGCCCGCACCGCTTCATCGTGATGGAGCTCATCGCCGACACGACGCTCCTGCGCCGACTCGCGGGCGGCGCCCTGCACAACTACGAGGTGGCCGACCTCGGCGCCCAGCTCGCCGACGCCCTGGCGTACGTGCACTCGCGCGGCATCGTCCACCGCGACGTCAAGCCGGCGAACATCCTGATCAGCGACGAGGGATCGTCCGGGTTCGCCCGTACCGTGAAGCTGACGGACTTCGGCGTCGCGCACTTCGTCGACGGTTCCCGCCTGACCAACGACGGCACGATCATCGGGACGGCCGCCTACCTCAGCCCCGAGCAGGTCGCCGGCGAGCCGATCGGCTTCGCCACCGACGTCTACTCGCTCGGCCTCGTGCTGCTCGAGGCCCTGACCGGCAAGCAGGAGTACTCCGGCACCCTGATCGAGGCGGCCCTCGCACGCCTGCGGCACGACCCGGAGATCCCCGACGACATCGCGCCGGAGTGGCGGGACCTCCTCGCGAAGATGACCGCGCGGAACCCCGACCGACGCCCGACCGCGGTGGCGATCGCGAACGCCCTGCGCGGTGGCTCGACGCAGATCACCGGTCCGGTGCCGCTCGGACCGCAGCGCGTCAAGCACAAGCGCGACCACCGACTGCACCGCGCTGCGCACCGGCACGCCAAGCGCGGCACGTTCGTGACCGTGCGTCGGTGGCGTCGCCGGAACGTCCTCGTCGGGTCGTTCGCGGCCTTCGGCGTCCTCGTCGCCTGCGCCGCGTCCTACGTCGCCGGCGCGCTGCACTAGCGTCCGGCGCGCGGCCCCGAGCCGTGCGCACCGCCGGTCGCCCGCGCGTCCGGGGTCCCTGGCAGGATGGACCGCATGACCGACCAGCGCTGGATCAAGATCTGCGGCCTGTCGACGCCCGACACCGTGGACGCCGCCATCGACGCGGGCGCCGACGCGGTCGGGTTCGTCTTCGCCGCCGGCAGCCCCCGGACCGTGACGGCGGACCTCGCGAAGGAGCTCGTCGAACGCGTGCCGGACGGCATCGACGCCGTCGGGGTCTTCCGCGACCAGGAGATCGACGAGGTGGTCGGCATCGCCTCCGCGGTGGGCCTCACGACCCTGCAGCTGCACGGCGGCGAATCGGCGACCGACTTCGCCCGGGCCCGCGACGCCGGCTTCTTCACGATCCGGGCGGTCGCGGCCGAGGACTACCTGCGCGAGACGCCCGAGCAGCGCGCGTCGTACGACCACGACCTGCTCCTGCTCGACGCGGCGGTCCCGGGCAGCGGTCGGCTCATCGACCCCGGCGCGGTGGCCGGCAAGGTCGACGAGGCGTGGATCCTCGCCGGCGGACTGACCCCGGCCAACGTGGTGGCGGCGATCGAGTCGCTCGACCCGGACGGGGTGGACGTGTCGAGCGGGGTCGAGTCCGAGCGCGGCGTCAAGGACGCCGCGAAGATCCGGGCGTTCGTCGAGGCGGTCCGCAGCATCCCCTGACGGCGCACGCCGCGCCTCCTGGCCGACCGCGGTCGCGCGTCAGCGCAGGGTCGGGATCAGCTCCGTGAGGAACGCGTCGGTGTCCTCCCAGCCCTCGACCGCGTGGCACGGAACGCCCAGGGCCTTCACCGGGTAGTCGTTGCCCTCGGGGTCGAGCCGGTCGCCCACGAAGAGCATCGCGTCGAGCGGCACCCCCGTGATCTCGGCGAGCCGCTGCATGCCGTAGGCCTTGTCGATGCCCTTCCGGGTGATGTCGACGCTGGTCGAGCCACCGGAGCGCACCTCGAGGTCGGGGAGCTCGGCCTGCACCAGACGGCGGAGCTCGTCCTTCTTGGCGCCCGTCGGGTCCCACTGCTTCTTGACGTCGACCGGAGCCGACTGGCCGAGCGCGGAGAACGTGATCTGGGACCCGCGGTCCTCGAGGATGGGTCCCCAGGTCTCGGACTCCCAGAACCCGGCGGCCTTCGCCACGGCCTCGACCGCGTCGAGGGCACGGGTCTTCTGATCGTCGGTGAGGTCTTCGGCGTACTGCAGTGCCCAGTCGTCACCGGCCCACCGGTAGTAGGCGGTGCCGCAGGTCGGCAGCAGGTGCAGGTCGTCGAGCACGAGCCCGTCCCGGCGGCGCAGGGGTGCGACGAGCTGCTGCTCGAACTGCTGGAAGTTGCCGCCGGAGATCACCGCGACCGGCACGACCTCGAGCAGGGACGCGAAGGTCTCGAGCATCCGGGGGTCGAGCGCGGACTTCGAGGGGGCGAGGGTGTCGTCCAGGTCGAAGGCGACGAGGCGGGGCGTGGTCATGCCCCGATCCTGCCAGAGCCGACGGCACGGACGCCGCACGACCGGGCTCGTCGTGCCGCGGTGCGCGATGTGTGCGGTGTCGCGCGCGGGGCACGACGGGGCCGGACACGACAGCGGCCGCACCCCGGTGGGGATGCGGCCGCGTGTGGTGGGGAAGGGCTACTCCTTGACGAGCACGACCTCGTCGAGCGGGAGGCGGGTGCGCGGGGCGACCTCGCGCTCCGCGGCCTTGTCGTCGAGCTGCGACGGGTCCGCCACGGTGCCGATCACGGTGACCGTGTACGGCAGGAAGCGCTCGGGCAGGTCGAACGCGGCGCGGAGGCCCTCGGCGTCGATACCGGCCATCTGGTGCACGTGCAGGCCCTCGGCGTGCGCCTGGACCGTCAGGGCGGCGAGGGACTGGCCGAGGTCGTACTGCGCGAACGGACGCTCGTCGCCGTCCTCGGTCACCGTCTCGAGCAAGCCGACCACGAGCGCGCTGGCGCGGAACGCCCACGCGGCGTTGAAGCCGAGCAGGTTCTCGTTGATCTTCCGGAAGGTCTCGGTGCCCCGACGACCGGCGATGAAGCGGCGCGGCTGGAAGTTCATGGCCGACGCGGCCCAGCGCGCGGCCTCGAGGACGGCGTCGAACTGCTCGTCCGAGATCGTCGCGGTCTCGTCGTAGGAACGGGGGCTCCACCGCTCTTCGAGCAGCGGGACGAGGGGCTGGCTGGAGTCGGTCGAACGCGTCAGCGTGGTGGAGTTCGTCGAGGTCATGGTGGCGTCAACGGTATTCGATGCGTCCGCATTTCCGGCCTGAGCAACGTCACATGGTGCAAGGATGGTGGCGATGGGTGGCGTGTTGACCGGGTTCGCGATCATCGGCGCGATCATCGCCGCCGGGTACGTCGTCGGACGCACCGGACTGCTCGGCCAGCACGCCCAGTTCGTGATGAGCCGGCTCGCGTTCTTCGTGCTGATGCCGTGCCTGCTGTTCCACACGATCGCCACGGCGGACATCCACGTGCTGCTGTCGCCGATGCTCGCGGTGTCGCTCCTCAGCGCGGTCGTCGTGGCCATCGGCGCCGGTGTCGTGTTCCGGCTGGTGCTCCGTCGGCCCCTCGCGACGACGACGGTCGGGGCCCTCGCCGCGAGCTACGTCAACGCGAACAACATCGGGCTGCCGGTCGCCGTGTACGTCCTCGGGCGGGCCACCGCGGTCGTGCCGGTCATCCTGCTCCAGCTCATCGTGCTCGCGCCGATCGCGCTCACGATCCTGGACACCGCGACCTCGGCTGGTGGCAGCTGGGCGCGTCGTGTCTCCGGGCCGTTCCGGAACCCGATCATCATCGCCTCGCTCGTCGGCCTGGTGTTCTCGGCGACGGGCACCGCCCTGCCGACGCCGGTGCTCGAGCCGTTCTCGTTGGTCGGCGCGGCCGCGGTGCCCGTCGTCCTGCTGTCGTTCGGGATGAGCCTGCACGGTGCGACCCCGCTGCGCGACCCCGCGATCCGGGCGGACGTGATCGTGGCGTCGGCGATCAAGCTCGTCGTGATGCCGGCCGTGGCGTTCGTGCTCGCCCGGTACGCGTTCGGTCTGGGGGACCAGGACGTCTTCGTGCTCACGACGCTCGGGGCGCTGCCCGCGGCGCAGAACGTGTTCAACTACGCGCAGCGGTACGGAGCGGCGGTGCCGATCGCGCGCGACGTGGTGCTCGTCTCGACGATCGGCTCGGTGCCCGTGCTGGTCGCGGTGGCCGCCCTGCTCCACCCGTAGCCGCGCGCTGGCGGCGTCGGCCGGGGCCGCGGTCGTGCCCGCGCCGGCGCCGGGCCACGACGCCGCGCGAGCGGGCAGAGACCGTCCCGATCGCCGCCGGGTAGCGGCGCTTTCCGCCCGGTCGCCGGGCGACGCGCGGCATGTTCCGGCCGGTCGCGGGGCGGTGCGCGGTGTGTCCTGCCCGGGCGCGGGGCGGTGCGCGGCGTGTCCGGCCCGCTCGGGGCCCGTGTCGGGACCCGACGACGGACGGGAGGCGCGGGGCGGGCCGGATCCGCGCCTCCCGTCCGTCTCGCGGGGCCTGTGGAACGGGCGGTGTGTCCTGGCAGGTCGGCGCGTACCGTGGGCGCCACCGAACGGAAGAGGAGGTCCCCGATGGACACGATGGCGATGATGAAGACGATGTCGATGACGGACGTGCCCGTCCAGATGGACGCCGAGGCGATGCAGGACACGATGATGGCGATGAACGCCGCGTCGATGGCCGCGACGATGTGCTCCGCGAGCGACATGCGTGCGGGCGGCGAGATGGCCACCTGCGCCGCGATGTGCTCGAACACGGCGATGATGGCCGACACCGGCATGCGGATGATGATGCGTCCGGCTGGAATGGACGCGCAGTCGATGCGGGCGATGCTCACGACGGTCACGGCCATGGGCACGATGTGCGCTGCCGAGTGCCGGAAGCACGCCGACATGGACGAGACGTGCCGCTACTGCGCGATGGCGTGCGACGAGATGGTCGCGAAGTGCGAGGCGATGCTGGCCTCGATGACCGCCTGACGCGTCACGCGACGCGCGCGGTGGTCTTCCGACCGCCCGCGCTGAGGATCTCCGCGGCGGGGTGGTGGGCGACCGGTGCTCCCACCGACACGAGCGTGTCGGCGTCCGCCACCCGCAGCTGCGTCACGTCGCCGTCGAGGAACGCGACCACCAGGTCGGCCGGACGGGTCTCGAGGACGATGCCGTCCCGCCAGGCACGGGGCGTGGCGTCGGCCATGACGCGCTGGATCGGAAGGATCGTCGACGGGGTCGTGCGGGACATGGCTTCACCTGCTCTCGAAGGGGTTCGGTGCAGGAACGCTACGTCGGCCGGTCCGCCGGGCTCAACGCCGACGGACGCGGGGAGTAACAGACGGCGTCAGAAGATCATCGGCCGGTCGTCGTCGAGTGAGGTCTCGAGGTCGAGGTCGACCGTGACGGGGACGTGGTCGCTCGGCGCGTCGCCCTTCCGCTCGTCGCGGTGGATGGTCGCGTCGGTGACGACGTCCGAGAACGCCTCGGAACCCATGATGAAGTCGATGCGCATGCCCTCGTTGCGCGGGAAGCGCAGCGACTTGTAGTCCCAGTACGTGTAGCCGTCGGGCACGATCGGGCGGACGACGTCCTGCAGCCCACGCTCCTCGAACGCCCGGAACGCGGCACGTTCCGGCTCGCTGACGTGCGTGTGGCCCTCGAACACGGCGACGTCCCACACGTCGGAGTCGAGCGGCGCCACGTTCCAGTCGCCCATGAGCGCCAGCGGTGTGTCCGGCTCGGCACGGAGCCACTCGGACGTGCGGTCGGCGAGCTGTCCGAGCCAGTCGAGCTTGTACGTGTAGTGCGGGTCGCCGAGCTCGCGGCCGTTCGGCACGTAGAGGCTCCACAGCCGGACGCCGTCGACCGTGACGCCCATGGCACGGGCCTCCACCGGCAGGTCGGGTCCCTCGTGCCCCTTGAGGAAGCCGGGCTGGCCGGGGAAGTCGCGGGTGACGTCCTCGAGCGGGAGCCGGCTGGCGAAGGCGACGCCGTTCCACTGGTTCAGGCCGTGCGCCTCGACCTGGTAGCCGGCAGCCTCGAACGACTCGAACGGGAACTGCTCGGGCTTGCACTTGATCTCCTGCATGCCGAGGACGTCGACGTCCTCGCGCACCAGCCAGTCGACGATCCGACCCACTCGGGTGCGGACGGAGTTCACGTTCCAGGTCGCCACGCGCATGGGTCCGAACCTACCGTGGGCCAGCCGGGCGCCGTCCGCGTGCCGGGGCCACGGGGCGGGCGGGGCACGGCACGATGGTGTTCGGTGGACGGACACGACGAGCACGACGAGACCCCTCCGGAGGGACGCATGGCATCGACGACGACCGGCGTGGCGGGGACCGCGGCCACGACGCGGGCCGGCGTGGCGAGGACCGCGGCCACGACGACGACCGGCGTGGCGGGGTCCGCGACGGCCACGACGACGCGGGCGGCCACCGAGGGACGGACCATCATCGACGACAGCGTCGTCGCGAAGGTCGCCGGCATCGCGGCCGCCGCCGTCCCCGGGGTCCACGCACTCGGCGGCGCCGCGACCCGGGCGTTCGGTGCGGTCCGGGACGCGATCGCATCGAGCGCACTCGGCCGTGGTGGTTCCGGGTCGAGCGCGCTCGGACAGGGTGTCCGCGTCGAGGTCGGCGACGAGCGCGCCGCGATCGAGCTCACGATCGTCGTGGACCACCCGAGGCCGATCCCGGCCGTCGCCGAGGCGGTGCGGACGGCCGTCGCCACCGCCGTCACCGAGCTCGTCGGCCTCGAGGTCGTGTCGGTCGACGTCGTGGTCACGGACGTGTGGGTCCCGGCGCTCGACGGGGACGTCGACGGCGCGGACGTGGGAGTCCCGGTCCTCGACCGGGACGTCGACGGCGCGGACGCCACCCGCGGTCGCGCCCGGTGACCACCGTCGGCGGTGCCGCACGACGAGGCAGCGGCGGCCCCCGGGCGATCGACGGGCTGACCCGTGCACGGGGTGACGTCCTGGTGCCGTCGGTCGTCCGCTCCGCGGCGCGAGGGCGATCGGTGCAGGCCGTGTGGGTCAACGAGATCGGCGGCCGGACCTTCCGCATCGGCGAGGACGGGCGTGCCGAGGAGTACGTCAAGGTCCTGCCGCACGCCTACGCGTCGTGGATCGTCGGCGAGGCCGCCCGGCTGACGTGGGCGTCCCGGTACGCGACGGTGCCGGAGCTCCTCGACCACGGCGTCGACGACGAGGGGGTCTGGCTGCGCACGCGGGCACTCCCCGGGTGGAGCGCGGTCGATCCGCGGTGGCACGACGATCCCCGGACCGCCGTCATCGCGGCCGGCGAGGGGCTCCGGGCACTGCACGACACGCTGCCCGTGCTGGACTGCCCGTTCGAGTGGTCCACCGTGCAGCGGGCCGGACGCGCCCGCGCTGCCGGGGCCGACCCGGACGCGCTCGGCCCCGAGCCGGCCGTGGACCGCGTCGTGGTGTGCCACGGCGACCCCTGCACGCCGAACACCCTGATCGGTGCCGACGGCCGGTTCGCCGGGCACGTGGACCTCGACGCCCTGGGGATCGCCGACCGGTGGGCGGACCTCGGCGTGGCGACGATGGCGCTCGGCTGGAACTACGGCCCCGGGTGGGAGGGGCTCTTCCACGAGGCGTACGGAGTCCCGCTCGACGAGGAGCGGACCGCCTGGTACCGGGCGCTGTGGAACCTGGACGACGACGGCGTCGAGACGTCAGCGGACGGCGGCGACGGGGTCGAGGCGGTCAGCGACGGCGTCGACACGGCCGCCGGGCGGGACGACTAGAAGGCCACGCCCCGCGCCTGCATGAACGGCACCGGGTCGACGGTGGCGCCGTTCACGTGCACCTCGAAGTGCGTGTGGCAACCCGTCGAGTTGCCGGTGGAGCCGACGAGTGCGATCAGCTGCCCGGCCGAGACCCGCTGCCCGGGGCTGACGCGGAACCCGCCGTTCACGATGTGCCCGTACGCGGTCTGCACGCCACCGCCGTGGCTGATCCGGACGTAGTTGCCGTACCCGCCGTACCAGCCGGCGTAGTCGACGGTGCCCGCGGCCGCCGCGACGATGGGCGTCGAGCAGCCGCTCGCCAGGTCTGCACCGTCGTGCTTGATGACGGAGCCGTAGATCGGGTGCACGCGGTACCCGTAGGGGCTGATGACGTAGCCACTCGCCGGCCGGACCCACCCGGTGCCCGAACCGGAACCGGGCGATCCGCTGGCGCCGGAGCCGCTGCTGCCCGTGCTGCCACCGCCGCCACCGCCGCCGCTGTTCGCCGCGGCGGCCGCGCGCTGAGCGGCGAGCGCGCGCAGGTACGCCTCGCGCGCAGCCTTCTCCTCTGCCGCCTTGCGCACGGCCTCGCCCTTGGCGAACTCGGCCTCGGTCCGGACGCGGCCGGAGGTCAGTGTCGCGAGCTGGGCGTCGAGGCGGGCCTTGTTCGACTGCTGCTCGTCGTAGGCGGCCTGCACCTTGTCGGCCGCGGCCTGGGACGCCTGCATGCGGCGCTCGGCCTCGGCAGCGAGGTCGGCGAGCGCCTCGGACGCACGGTCGGCCTGATCGGTGAGGGAGCGGGCGACGGCGGCGTCGGCCGTGGCTGCCGCCTCGACGCGTTCGGCCTGCTCCGAGAGCTTGCTCAGCGCACCGAGGTTGTAGAGGAGGTCACTGGCGTCCTGGCCACCGGAGATGACCGACGCCGTGACGTCGGATCCACCGGACCGGGCCATCTGCGCCGCGAACTGTCCCGCCTGGGCGGCGCTCTGCTCGGCGGTCTCGGTGTGCTCGTCGGCGTCGGCGCGGAGTCGCTGCTCCTTCTCGGCGGCGTCCTGCGCCTTGCCCTGCGCCTCGAAGAACTCGGTGCCGAGGCGCTGGGCCTCGGCCTCGGCCGCCTTCACCTTGCTGGAGAGCCCGGAGATGATGCCCCGGATCTCGGTTATCTGGTCCTGCTTGGCGGACTCCTGCCCGCGCGCGGCCATCACCTCGTCCCACGAGGGGTAGGTCGCCGCGCTCGCCACCGGGGCGTCGAGCACCACCGTGCCGACCAGGCCCGCGAGCGCGAGGGCGGCGGCGGCGAGACGGAGGCGGACGGCGGCACGGCGACGCGGGTGGCTTGGGGGACGAGTCACGCACCCGAGCCTATACATCCGTTCAGGCACGACGGGTCGTCGCCGCGCGGCTGTGGAGAACTTCGCAGGGCGGGCGTTCAGAACCCGCGTTCCCGCCGGATGGCGTCGGCGCTGTCGACGACGTCCCGCTGCAGCACGGCGGCCCCGGCCGTCCCGGCGTAGTCGTAGACGTCGAACCCAGCGCAGTGCGTGATCGTCGCGGGCGGCCCGAGGGAGTCCTCGACGGCGGTCGTCCAGACGTCGCCGGACCCGATCACGACGAAGGTCGGGGCGGCGTCGCGGTACGCGCCGAGGTCGACGAGCCACGGGTAGGTCTGGAACGTGTCCCGCACCTGCAGCAGCTGCACGTTCGTGGACGCGTAGGTCGCGAGGGGGCGGACGGTCCAGAACTGCCCGACGCCCACGACGTCCCGTCCCCCGGCCCAGCGGTCCAGGCAGGCGGCCGGGTCCGAGCGCGCGTCGACGACCGCGCGGAGGGTGCTCGGCGCGGTGGCGACCCCGGTGAGCAGGACCCCGGCGGCGGCGAGGGCGAGCACGGCCCGGATGCCGCGCCGCGGCCGGTGCACCTGGGTCCGGCGGACGGCGGTGCGGGCGAGCTCGGCGACCGCGACCAGGGCGAGGAGCGGCGCCGTCACGATCGGCTCGAGGTACCGCGGGGTCTCCGAACCGGCGACGACCACCCCGACCGACACGGCCACGACGGTGACGAGGGGGAGCGCGGCGGCGACGAGGACCGTCCGTGACGTCCGGACCCGCCACGCCCACACGGTCCCGCCGACCGACAGGAGGACGCCCACGAGCAGCAGGAGCAGACCCGCGTCCCCCGCGGCCGACCCCGCGCGGTCGTCCGTGAGCGCGGCGAAGAACCCGAGGGTCTCGCCGGCACGCGACGGCTGGACGTAGGTCGACGGGTCGAGGGAGACGAACGGCCGGAGCGGGATCCGCAGCAGGTACCCGACGACCGAGCCCACCGTCACCGTGCCAGCGAGCACCGCGACCAGGCGCCAGGGCAGTCGGCGTGCGAGCGCGAGGAGCACCAGCGTCACCACGACCGGCGCCGCCGACCACGGCACGTACAGCGGGTTCGATGCGGTCGTGCACGCGGCGACGAGGCCCAGCACGACGAGGACCGGCACGGACGCCCGCCCGGTCCGCACCGCGCGGAGCACCAGGACCGCGGTGCCGAGCATCGCCAGGACCGCCCCGTAGTAGTACGTCGTCGTGAGGAGCAGGGACGCGAGCTCCAACGAGGTCGCCGTCGCCGAGGACTCGGTGAGCACCAGGAGCGTCACGAACCCGAGCGCCACGGCTGACACCGCGATCCGTGCCGAGCGCCGGGCGGCCGGCATGAGCTCGTTCGCGGCCGCGCGCACGAGGGCGTATACGGCCAGCAGCACGAGGACGCCGTTCAGCGCGAGGGCCTGCTGCGGCGTCGCGGTCACGAGGGCGCACAGCAGGTAGACCGGCAGCTCGGGGAAGAAGAACAGCGCCGGGGACATCGCCCACTCGAACGGCTGCCCGAGCTCCATCGAGCGGCGGACGAGCGGCAGCAGCACCGAGTCGCCGTCGTACCAGAGCAGGGTGACCCTCGGGGTCGCGACGACGTGACGCAGGGCGATGACGGACAGGGCCAGCGCGACCAGCGCACCGAGCGCCTCCTGGCCGACCGCACGCCCCCGAGCGGGCCGCCCGGCGCCGTCGGTCCCGCGCGTCACCTCGGTGACGGGGCGCGCGTCGGAGGGCATGACCGGAGCGTACCGACCGAGGCTCGGAGCGCCCCACCCACGCGGGGCAGCGCGCTCCGGGGACGACCGGCTACCCTTGTGGGCTGTGACCGACGCGCGCGACCAGCTCATCCAGTTCATCACGGACGAAGCGGTGTTCCACGGAGACTTCACCCTCACCAGCGGGAAGAAGGCGACGTACTACATCGACCTCCGCAAGGTGAGCCTGGACCACCGTGTCGCCCCGCTCATCGGCCAGGTCATGACCGACCTCATCGGCCAGGTCCCGGACGTCGCCGCGGTCGGCGGGCTCACCATGGGCGCCGACCCCATCGCCAGCGCCGTGCTCCACCAGGCCGCCGCCCGCGGGCTCGCGTACGACGCCTTCGTCGTGCGCAAGGAGCCGAAGGACCACGGCCGCGGCAAGCAGGTCGAGGGTCCTGAACTCGCGGGCAAGCGCGTGATCGTGCTCGAGGACACATCGACGACCGGCGGTTCGCCGCTCAAGGCCGCCGAGGCGCTGGAGCGCGAGGGCGCGATCATCGCCGCCGTGGCCGTCGTGGTCGACCGCGACACCGGCGCCAAGGAGAAGATCGAGGCCGCCGGGTACCCCTACTTCGCCGCGATCGGACTGGCCGACCTGGGGCTGTCCGCATGACCGAGGAGCGTCCGGACGACGCGCACGAGCCCGACCAGACCGCCGGACCCGCAGACGGGGACGACGGACTGGAGGCGCGGCGCGGTTCCGCCCCGGACGCTCCGTTCCACGGTCTCCGCAGCGCCGCCGACATCTTCGGTGCCCCGCGCGGTGCCGACGACTGGCCGTCGCGTCGCGAGCGCCGCGAGGCCGAGAAGTCCGCGCGCGAGACCGGCGCGCCCCTGCCGGAACCCTTCGAGCCGGTGACCGCCGAGGAGCCCGAGGTCCGCGCGACGCCGTCGTCCGCCGACGAGGACGACGCCACCCAGGCGATCTCGATGCCCGAACAGCTCGAGGCGCCGTCCGAGAACCCCCAGGCCGAGGCCGAGCATGAACGGGCGACGCTCTCCGACCGCATCCCCGCCGCAGCACCGGTCCCGCCGCCCTCCACCGCGCCGCACCCCTCGTCGATCAGCCTGCCGACGGCCCGGTCGCACCGCGACGAGCGCGCCGCCGAGAACCGCGCGATCGACGAGGAACGGCGCCGCACCGACCCGTTCGGCGCCGGGCGCGAGGACGTCGACTGGCTCGGGCGGGCCACCGGTCCGCGCACGGCCGTTCCCGCCGAGCCGACCGCCGCGCCGGCCGTCCCGGCAGCCCCGGTCGTACCCCGACCGCTCGGCGTCGAGAACGTCCTGCCGGCCACCGACGAGCCGCCGAGCTTCACCGAGCTGCTCCGGACCGCCGGCGGCGACGTCGAGGGCACGGCCGGCGACGAACGACCGTTCGACTGGGCCATCCGGGACGACGAGCCCGGCGAGGTCCCGGCGACGCTGACGACGAACGCGCTCGACACCACGGCGCTCGCCGGTGGTCGCTGGAGCCTGGCGGACGAGTCGGACGAGTCGGACGACGACGTCGTCGCCGGTGAGCTGCCGACCCCGGTCGACGGCACGCCGGTCCTCGGCGCGGCGGCTGCCGCACCGACCGTCGCGCCCGCACCCGCACCCGCACCGCCGCCCGCCCTCGGGCCGTCCGCCCCCGTGGTGCCGGGCCACCTCGACGACCGGACGGACGGGTCGGAGGACGACCCGCGCCTCCCGTCCGACGCGCCGACCACCGCACTGCCCGTCGCCGGGACGCCGTGGTGGGCCGAGCCCGACGGCACCGTCCCGCCGACGGCGGCCCCGCCGCTCGTCGAACCGGCTACCTCGGAACCGGAGCCCGCCGCCTACCCGGCGCACCTGCCGCCGGCGGTCGGGCAGGACCTCGACGCCGTGATGGGGATCCGCGGCCACGAGCCGACGGCGCACGCGGACGACGCGGCACCGCTCCCGGCGGCCGCGCCGGACGACCTCGACCAGTCCGAGTGGGACGGCCGCGAGACGAGCGACACGAGCGCCATCAAGGACCTCTTCGGCACCGAGGCGGTCGGGCAGCTCGGCGGGACCGGCTACGACCCGCACGACACCGGCACGCGCATGATGCCGGCCGTCGGGGCAACGCCCGCGCACGCAGCCGGTCCGGGCCGCACGCCGGTGGCGCCCGCAGCGGCAGCCGCAGCGTCCTCCGGTGGTGGCGACGGCGGTGGCGACCGCGACAACTTCATCAACGAGGGCTTCGCGAAGCTCCGGAACGAGGGCCGACGCGGGAAGCTGCTGCTCGTCTGGGGGTCGATCGCGCTCATCGTCGTGCTGCTCGTCGCCGTGTTCGCCCTGACGACGTGGATCCTCGGCAACTCGATCGAGGAGCGCACCCCGGCACCGACGTCGACCTCGGCCGCGTCGGCGTCGTCGACCCCGAAGGCGGCCTCCTCGTCGCCGGCGTCCGCGGCACCGTCGTCGAACACCCTGCAGACCCTGCAGTTCGCCACGACCCCGGCGGGCCCGGGGGAGCACGCCTGGACCGACCTCGCGGGCGGCGAGTGCCTGTCACCGTTCACCAATGCGTGGGCGCAGACCTACACCGTCGTGGACTGCCAGAGCCCGCACCTCGCCCAGCTCACCGCACGCCTGCAGGTGTCGGCGAACCAGTGGCCGGGGCCGGACGACCTCGCGTCCCAGGCGGCCGAGCGGTGCCAGACGTCCGAGGCGCTCGACACCGCTGCCGCGGCGGCCTACGGCGACGTGCAGGTGCAGGGGTCGTACGCGCCGGACCAGGCGACGTGGGACCAGGGCGACACGTTCATCTCGTGCTTCGTGACCCGGTCGTCGGGCGGCACCATGACGGGCTCGGTCGCGCCGAACGCGTAGGGGCTGCGGTCCCGGCGGGCTGGCCGACCCGGAACGACACCACCGACGTCGTACGACGTCGACGATGTCGTTCCGGAGCGGTCGGCGGCGCACCAGCGGCGCACCCGCGGCTCACGCGCGGGCGGAGACCTTCGACGAGACCTCGTCGAGCGTCCGGAGCTCGTCCGCGCTGAGCTCGAGCTCCGCCGAGGCCAGGAGCGCCGGCAGCTGCTCGGTGTTCCGCGCGCTGGCGATCGGCGCGACGACGTCCGGCTGGGCCTGCAGCCACGCGAGGGCGACGGTCGCGACCTCGGTCGAGCGGTCCGCGGCGATCGTCGCGAGGGCGTCGACCACGGCGAGGCCCGCCTCGTTGAAGTAGCCCGAGACCTGGCCCTCGCGGTCCTTGCCGGCGACGTCCTCGGCCGTGCGGTACTTGCCCGTCAGGAAGCCGGCCGCGAGCGCGAAGTAGGGGACCACCCCGAGGTGCTCGGTCGCGGCCAGCGGCGCGATGTCCGACTCGTACGGCTCGCGGGTCACCAGGTTGTAGTGCGGCTGGATCGCGACGGGCACGGCGAGGTCGTGCTCCCGCGCGATGCGCACCCACTCCGCCGCACGCTCCTTCGAGTAGTTCGAGATCGCCGTCCAGCGCACGAGGCCGTCGCGCACGAGCTGGTCGAACGCCCGCACGGTCTCCTCGAGCGGCGTGGACTCGTCGTCGAAGTGCGCGTAGTACAGGTCGATGCGGTCGGTGCCGAGGCGCTCGAGGCTCGCGCGTGCGGCCGCGGCGACGTTCGACGCCGACAGGCCCTGGAACTCCGGGTGCTGGGACACCTTCGTGGCGATCACGACGTCGTCGCGCTTGCCGGACGCCCGGAACCACGAACCGATCACCCGTTCGGACTCGCCGCCGGAGTTGCCGGGCGCCCAGGCGGAGTAGACGTCCGCCGTGTCGACGAAGTCGCCGCCGGCCGCGGTGTACGCGTCGAGCACCCGGTGCGACGTCTGCTCGTCGGCGGTCCAGCCGAAGACGTTGCCGCCGAGGGCGAGGGGGAACACGGTGAGGTCGCTGGTACCGATGCGGGGCATTGGGGGTCCTTCCGGGGCTGACTGGAGCGGTCCCTCCCACGCTATGCCGCTCGCCCGGTCCGCTCCCAGGTGCGTGGGGTCTCCTGGGAAGGACCATGACGACGCTCACCTCGTCCCTCAGTGACCCCCGTCCGTCCGTCCGCCTCCGTGCCGTGATGACGGCCGGCACGACCCCGGACCCCGACGACCTCGACGTCCTCGTCGAGCAGTGCGCGATCGAACCCGACCTGCAGGTGCGGGAGGTGCTCACCTGGGCGCTCGTGCGGCTGCCGGCCGAGCTCGTCGTGCCGCGGCTCGTCGAGCAGCTCGCACGACCCGAGCCGCAGGCGCGCAGCCAGGCGTTGCACACCCTGTCGAAGATCGGGGACCGCTCGGTGTACCCGGCCGTCGCGGAGCTCCTCGGCGACCTCGACCACGGGGTCGTCCGCACCGCCTGGCGCGCCTCGGTCCGCCTCGTCCCCGACGACGCACGGCCCGCGCTCGCCCGACGACTCGCACGGGACCTCGGGCACGGCGACCGCGAGACACGCCTGGCCCTCGGCCGGGCACTCGTCGACCTCGGCGAGGACGTCGTCGCCCCCGTGCTCGACGAGGCGCAGCAGCGTCAGGGCGACGGCGTCCGCGAGCACGTCGAGGACGTCCGACGGCTGCTGCGGGACCCGGACGCCGCGAGCAGCCTCGCGCTCGAGCGTGCCCGACGCGAGGTCGCGCTCGGCCGGACGCGCTCCGCGACGGGGTGAGTGCGGTGGGCGTGACCGGATGACGGCCGGGAGGCGCGTGGCAGGCCCGCCATGCGCCTCCCGGCCGTTCCGGGGCGGGCCGGGGAACACCGGGATTCGGGATGCCGAACAGGCCCGATCGGCTTGCGGACGGGGATCGGAGCGCGCCAAGCTGGTGTGCGAAGGGGAGTAGCTCCCAGCGCGTGCATCGACACACTGGCCATCACGATGATCGGCCCGGTGCACCACCTCCGCCCGCCCCGCACCGGGGCGCGCGAGGCGAGCGAGACCTTCGGCCGTTCCGCCATGGCCGAAGCCGCTCGAGTGTGTGCAGCGTCATGGCTCGACCACGAGGACCACCATGTCGACCACCCTCTCTCCCGCGCCGCCCGCCGTCGCACCGCCCCGCATGGGCGCGAGCGCCTGGGGCCGTATCGCGATCTGCATCGCCATCGCCCTGCCGGCGGTCGTCTTCCGCATCGGCGGGTTCGCGCCGAACGCCCTCGTCGACCTGCTCGTGTTCGGCGGGGCCGTCGTGGCCGCGTCGTTCCTGCTCGCCTGGGCCGCCGAGGCCGCCCAGAAGGACATCGCCGGCGCCCTCGCGATCGCGATCCTCGCCCTCATCGCCGTGCTCCCCGAGTACGCGGTCGACCTGTACTACGCGTTCCGTTCCGGGTACGACCCCTCGTACGAGCAGTTCGCCGCCGCGAACATGACCGGGTCGAACCGGTTGCTGCTCGGGTTCGGGTGGCCGCTCGTCGTGATCATCTCGCTGCTCGTGGCGCGCCGGTTCGTCCGGACCGGGTCGCTCCCGGCCTCGGCCACCCGGGTCCTCGAGCTCGAGCGGTCGTCGCGCCTCGACATCGGGTTCCTCGCGCTCCTCGCGCTCGTCGCGTTCCTCATCCCGCTGATGGGCTCGATCCCGATGTGGTTCGGCTTCGTGCTGCTCGCCGCGTTCGTCTGGTACCTCTGGCGGGCCTCGAAGGTCGAGGACGGCGACGACGACGAGGAGCTCGTCGGCATGGCGGGCAACATCGCCTCGATGCCGCAGCGAGCCCGGCGCTGGACGATCGCGGCACTGTTCGTCGTCGCGGCCGCGGTGATCCTCTCCTCGGCGGAGCCCTTCGCCGACGCCCTCGTGCAGTCCGGCAGCGCGCTCGGCATCGACAGCTACTTCCTCGTGCAGTGGCTCGCCCCGCTCGCCACCGAGGCGCCGGAGTTCATCGTCGCCGCGCTCTTCGCGCTCCGCGGCATGGGCGGCGCGGCCATCGGCACGCTCATCGCGTCGAAGGTCAACCAGTGGTCGCTGCTCGTCGGCTCGCTGCCGATCGCGCACGTGCTCGGCGGCGGGACGTCCGGCGGGCTCCCGCTCGACGGCCGGCAGATCGAGGAGTTCATGCTCACCGCGTCGCAGACCGTCCTCGGCGTGGCGATCATCATCGCGCTCCGGTTCCACCGGTGGTCGGCGATCGCGCTCGCGGCGCTGTTCGCGGTGCAGTTCTTCGTGACGGACACGAACGGGCGCTGGGTGCTCAGCATCGTGCACCTCGTCGCGGCGCTCGTCGTGTTCTGGATCAACCGACGCGAGATCCTGCCGACGGTGACGGCACCGTTCCGACGGGCGTCGTCCCCCGTGCTGCGCGGCTGACCCGCGTCGGTCGACCCGCGCGGTCGCCCCGGCGTGGCGCGCGGGGCGGGCGGCTCGGGGCGAGCGGCTCGGCTCGCCGCTCCGTCGAGCGGGCGACATCTGTCCCGTTCGGCGTCGCTGTGTGGCAGATCGTGCCCGTTCGGCGGAGCTGAGCGGCAGGTCGTGCCCGCTCGGCGGAGGTGGGCGGGACGGGGGTTCCGCCGGTCGGGACGGGAGGCGCAGAGCGGGCTGGCACCACGCCTCCTGTCCGCCGGTCGGGACGGCCCGTCGAGCGGGCGTGACGCGCCGTCGGCTGTGCGCCGACCGGGCACAATCCGTCACACTCGGCGTCGCTGCGTGGCAGATCGTGCCCACTCGGCGGACGTGAGCGGC
Source organism: Curtobacterium sp. LFS084 (assembly GCF_047977705.1). Taxonomy (NCBI): domain Bacteria; kingdom Bacillati; phylum Actinomycetota; class Actinomycetes; order Micrococcales; family Microbacteriaceae; genus Curtobacterium; species Curtobacterium sp. LFS084. Next base: position 22,097 of record NZ_JBFPFM010000010.1, on the reverse strand, counting down.
GGGTCGTGCGACCGCCGCGGCGCGGCGGCGCAGCGCGGGCGGGCGGGGCGTCAGTCGGCGTCGGGGGCGAGCCAGATCGCGGAGGCCGCCGCCGCGGGCAGGTCCACGAGGGACTCCTCGCCCGACGGACCCCGGCGGGACACCGCGATCACCCCCGCGTAGTCCCGCACCCGCTCGACCCGCAGGTGTGTCCCCAGCCCGACGCCGAGCTCGTCGAAGTACCGCAGCAACGAGGGGTCGTCGTCGGACACCCGGTCGACGGTGCCGCACGCCCCGGGTTCGATCGCGCCGAGCAGGGTGCCGGGGGAGTCCGGCACGGTGCCGTCGGCGCGCGGGATCGGGTCGCCGTGCGGGTCGTGCGTCGGGTGCCCGAGGTCCGCGTCGACCCGGTCGAGGAAGGTCTCGGACACCGCGTGCTCGAGCGCCTCGGCCTCGGTGTGGACCTCGTCCCACGAGTAGCCGAGGCGCTGCACCAGGAACGTCTCGATCAGCCGGTGCCGCCGGACCATCGCCACGGCGACCTGCTGGCCGAGCGGGGTGAGGACGACGCCGTAGTACGGGGTGTGCTCGATGAGGCCGTCGCGGTCGAGCTTCCGGAGGTTGCCGGACACCGTCGAGGCGGACACCTTGAGGGCCGCAGCGATGTCGCGGGTGGCCAGGCCCTCCCCGCCGCGCTCGCTCGCCTTCCACACGAGCTTGACGTAGTCCTCCGCCATCGTGGACAGGGAGGGCAAGCGCATGCCCCAATGGTACAAACGGCAGGTGACCGACGACGCCCCCACCCCGAGCCGCCGCTGGCCCGTCCCGCCGTCGCTGCTCATCGGCCTCGCGCCGCTCGTGGTGTTCGCGGCGGTCAGCGCCTGGCGGGCCCGGCCGAGCGACGACTACCCGACCCTCGGACAGACGGTGGACAGCGTGGTGCGGGCCCTCGTCGTCCCGGAGGGCATCGCCGTCGCCGCGCTCTGCCTCGTCGTGACCGGGCTCGGCTGGTGGCGCATCGCGACGGTCGACCCGACGCGTACGCACCTGCGCTGGACCGCGGTCGCGCCGATCCTCGTCGCCGTCGTCTGCGTGGTGCGGCTGCCCCTCGTGGACTGGTCGGCGCTCCCCGTCCGGTACTTCCTGCTGCTCGCCGTGGGGGTGCTGTTCGTCGGGGTGTTCGAGGAGCTGATGACCCGCGGGGTGCTGCTCGTCGGGCTGCGGCGACGGCTGCCGGAGTTCGGCGTGTGGATCGCTTCGTGCGTGCTGTTCGGGGTGCTGCACCTGCTCAACGCCCTCGCCGGTGCCGGACTCGGCGCGACGCTCGTGCAGGTCGTGTTCGCGGCATCGTTCGGTTCGACCCTGTACGTCGCACGTCGGGTGACCGGGAGCCTGCTCCTCCCGGTGCTGCTGCACGCGTTCTGGGACTTCGGGTCGATCGGCCTGTCGGCGACGACGGACGTGCGGGACCCGTCGCAGATCGTCGTCGTCGGCGCGATCGGGCTGTTCTCGTTCGTCGTCCTCGCGTTCGGGGTCGTCGCCGGCGGGGTGGTCGCCTGGCGGGACGACCGGCCGCGCCGCATGCGGCGCCGGTGGCGGGCGGTCCCGCCCATGGGGGCCGTCGCGGTGCAGGGGGACGAGCCGCGCCTCCCGTCCACGGTCTGGTGACGATGGTCCGCCTGGAGGCGCGGTGCTGCGAGAGCGCACAGGCTGCGGTCCGGTTCACCTCGGCTTGGTGCACCGTTCCCCGCTCGGCCACCACCCGTCCCTAGCGTTCCGCGCATGCACAGATCAGCACTCCGCGGGTTGACGGTCGCCGCCGTCGCGACCGCCCTCGTCGTCGGCTCGCCCCTCGCCGCCACCGCGGCCGGGTACCCGAGCGACACCGACAAGCCCGACCTCGTCTCGCTGCTGAACGGGTACGACCAGTACTGGACGTCGAGCGGCACGAACGACCTGCACGGCACCGTGCTCGACCCGGCCACGCTGGCGAAGAACGACCAGCTGACCTCGTGGATCAACCAGCACGCCACGACGGCGCAGCAGCGGAAGGCCCTGCAGGACTCCGAGTACCAGAACGCGACGAACACCGCCTACGACCAGTCGATGACGGTGTCGCAGGGGCTCGGCCCGGCGCTCGAGAAGATCTACGTCGAGGGGCGCATCTCCGGCAAGCTGCCGCTGACCTCGGCGCTGGTGAACTCCTCGAACGGCACCAGCGGCGCCTACGTCAGCACGGGCACCGCGAAGGCGCACTACAGCTACCCCCGGCCCTACCTGCCGGGCACCACCACGGCGACGCTGCCCGCGACCGACGACCAGACCGGCTGCGCACCGTCGAAGGTGAACGCGTCGTCGCTCGCCGCGAACCGGGCGGGCAAGGCGTGGGCCTCGGCGGACGGGACGCTCGACATCACCCGCGTGCCCGCCACCACCGACACGTCGCACGAGTTCTCGCCGAACGACGTCGTCCTCGACGCCGGGTACGGGACCGCCGGCATCTGCACGGGCGGGTCCTTCCCGAGCGGCCACACCACGACGGCGTACCAGGCGGGCATCACCCTCGCCACGCTCGTGCCCGAGCTCGCGCCGGAGCTCCTCGCCCGCGCCTCCGAGGCCGGCAACGACCGCATCGTGCTCGGCGTGCACTACCCGCTCGACATCATGGGCGGGCGCATCGACGGCGAGGCGGCGCTCGCCGCGCGCTGGTCGGACACGCAGTACCGCACCGAGGTCCTCGAGCCCGCGCGGAAGGAGCTCGTGTCGTACCTCGAGCAGCAGTGCGGCGACACGCTCGCGAACTGCATCGCGCACGAGGCGGCCTACTCCGACGACCCGTACGGCGGCGCGGCCATGCCGGGCGGCAGCGCGCAGGTCGTGACCGACCGCGCCTCGGCCGCAGCGGTGTACCGCGAGCGGATGACCTACGGGTTCGCCGCGACCGGGAAGACCGGCCTCGCCCCGTCGGTGCCGACCGGCGCCTCGAACCTCCTCCTGACCGCGTTCCCGACGCTGACCGACGCCCAGCGCACCGCGGTGCTCGCGCAGACCGAGATCGCCTCGGGGTACCCGCTCGACCAGTCCGGCTCGGCCGCGGGCTCGTGGGAGCGGCTCGACCTCGCCGCCGCGACGAGCGCCACGGTCGCGGTCTCGGCCGACGGCACCGCGACGGTCCTCGCCACCGGCGGCACCGCCCACGTCGTGACCGGCGTGCTGACCGCGCCGCAGGGGACGACGGTCGCCGCGGGCGGATCCCTCGCCCTGGCCGGCACCGGCTTCACCCCGGGTGCCTCCCTGCGCATCGTGCTGCACTCCGACCCGGTCACGGTCGGCACGCTCACCGTCGCGGCGGACGGCTCGGTGTCCGGCAGCGTGCGGATCCCCGCCGGCACCCCCGCGGGAGCCCACACGATCGACGCCGTCGACGCCTCCGGAGCCTCGACGCTCGTGGCACCGCTCGCGATCACCGTGACGCCCGCGGCCGGCGGCACGGGCACCGGCGGCACGGGCACCGGCGGCGCGACCGTCGACCCCGGTACCGGTGTCCACCTGCCGGTCGTCTCCGGCTGACCCACCTCTGACCGGCCGGCGCCCCGTGCGCCGGCCGGTCGTCCCCCTCGGAGTCCCCATGCGCAAGCGCACCCTCTGGGCCGGCGCCTCGGTCGTCGGCGCCCTGGTCGTCGCCGGAGCCGTCGCCGTCCCGCTCGTCGTCGGCTCGCCGTCGGCCGAGTCGGCACCGACGCACGGCACCACCGTCTCGACGCCCACCCCGTCGGCGGCGCCACCCGTGCCGCACGTCGGGGCGGCGGCGCTCGCCGCGCTGCCCGAGGCGCAGTACTCGGCGGTCATCGGCGGTCTCATGCCGTTCGACCGGACCGTCACCGCCGACACCGTCTTCCGGCTCCGCCGCGACGCACCCCTGTTCGGTGCCGCGCGGACCACGCCCGTCGCGCGGTTCGCCGCCACGGACTTCCTCCGGCAGCCCACGACGGTCGTCGGGCTCGAGCGCGACGGTGACTGGGAGCGCGTCCTCACCCCCGCGCGGCAGGAGCTGCCGTCGGCGGCCGGGGGCACGGCCGCGGCACAGACCTCGGCGTGGGTCCCGGTGGCGTCCCTCCGGGAGGTGTCGACCCCGACCCGGCGCGTCGTCATCTCGACGACGGACCAATCGGTGTCGATCGTCGACGCTGCAGGGCACGTCGACCAGCGCTTCGATGCCGGTGTCGGCACGGCGGACACCCCGACGCCGACTGGCGTGACCGGCTACCTCGAGCAGCGGTACGTCGACCCGGCGCAGGGGACCGGCGACCACCCGATCCAGCTGACCTCGTTGCACTCGAGCGCGGCCGACGAGCCGTACGGCGGGCACGACGGTGGGCTGATCGGGCTGCACTGGAACGCGACGACCTCGGGGGCGGTGTCGCACGGGTGCGTCCGGCTCGACGCCGAGGCGGTGGCCGCGGTGGACGCGCTGCCGCTCGGCACCCTCGTCACGGTCGAGTAGCGGGCGGAGCGGCGGCGGCGACGACCGCCGGAGGCTCGACCGGAGGTTGCGATCGCGGGCTGACCGTCCTGGTTCCGAGGACCCGGGATGCGCGAACCAGAACGGTCACGCCGCCGGGAGATCCTCGTTCCGAGCCGAGCCGAGCCGAGCCGAGCCGAGCCGAGCCGAGCCGAGCCGAGCCGAGCCGAGCCGAGCCGAGCCGAGCCGAGACGAGCCGAGCCGAGCCGAGCCGAGCCGAGCCGAGACGAGCCGAGCCGAGCCGAGCCGAGCCGAGACGAGCCGAGCCGAGCCGAGCCGAGCCGAGACGAGCCGAGCCGAGCCGAGCCGAGCCGAGCCGAGCCGAGCCGAGCCGAGCCGAGCCGAGCCGAGCCGAGACGAGCCGAGCCGAGCCGAGCCGAGACGAGCCGAGCCGAGCCGAGCCGAGCCGAGCCGAGACGAGCCGAGCCGAGCCGAGCCGAGCCGGGCCGGGGCTCAGGGCTTGCGGCCGACGGCGAACACCCGCCGGAACGGGTACACCGTGCCGTGCACGCCAGCCGGGTAGGCCGACCGGAGCGCCGCGGCGTACTCGGCCTCGAACGCGGAGGTCGTCGCGCCGGTCGGGTCCGCCGCGTCGAGCGCCTGCAGCGCCGGACGGAGCCCGGTGCCACGGACCCAGTCCAGTACCGGGTCGACGCCCGTCAGGAGCTGGGCGTAGGTGGTCTCCCAGGCGCGGGACTCGAACCCGGCGTCGAGCAGGATGCCGAGGTACCCCGCCGGGTCGAGCACCGGCTCGGAGCGCAGGACCCCGTCGAGCGCGGACGCCCACGGCCCCGAGGCCGCAACGGACCGCATGAGCGCGTGCGACGGCGACCCGAAGTTGCCCGGCACCTGCATCGCGAACCACGAACCGGACGGCATCGCGTCGAGCCACGTCGGCAGCAGGGACACGTGGGACGGCACCCACTGCAGTGCCGCGTTCGTCACGACCACGTCGTCGGTGGGGCCCGGCGTCCAGTCCTCGATCGCACCGAGCGCGAACGACAGGTTCGGCACGTCCGCCAGGGCCGGGTCGGCCGCAGCCGACGCGAGCATCTCCGCCGAGCTGTCGATCCCGACCACCGTCGACCGACGCCACCGCGCTGCCAGCGTGGCGGTGAGGGCCCCGGGACCGCAGCCGAGGTCGACGACGCGACGTGGCGCCTCCTGGCCGGCACCCGACGGCCACGCGACCTGCGCGAGGAGGTCGTGGAACGGCCGCGCGCGGTCGTCCGCGAAGGCGGCGTACCGTGCGGGGTCCCAGCGCATCGTCAGATCTCGACCTCGAAGGGTTCGGTGCGGACGAGTTCGTGCACGCCCGAGATGACCTCGCTCGGCCGGAACGGGTACTTCTCGATCTCGGCCTGGTCGCTGATCCCGGTCATGACGAGCACGGTGTGGAGTCCGGCCTCGATGCCGGCCTGCACGTCGGTGTCCATCCGGTCGCCGATCATGCCGGTGTTCTCGGAGTGGGCGCCGATCCGGTTCATCGCCGACCGGAACATCATCGGGTTCGGCTTGCCGACCACGTAGGGCTGCTTGCCGGTGGCCTTCTCGATCATCGCCGCGATGGCGCCGGTCGCGGGGAGGACCCCCTCGGCGCTCGGACCGGTCGCGTCGGGGTTGGTGACGATGAACCGGGCGCCGTCGCGGATGAGCCGGACGGCCTTGGTGATCGCCTCGAACGAGTAGTTGCGGGTCTCGCCGACGACCACGTAGTCGGGAGCGGTCTCGGTCATGATGAATCCGGCCTCGTGCAGGGCGGTGGTCATGCCGGCCTCGCCGATGACGAACGCCGAGCCGCCGGGCATCTGGGACCGGCAGAAGTCGGCGGTCGCGAGGGCCGAGGTCCAGATGCGGTCCTCGGGGACGTCGATGCCGGAGCCGCGCAGCCGGGCGCTGAGGTCGCGCGGCGTGAAGATCGAGTTGTTCGTCAGGACGAGGAACTCGGTGCCCTGGTCCTGCCACTGCTGGAGGAGCTCGGGAGCGCCGGGGAGCGCCTGGTTCTCGTGCACGAGCACGCCGTCCATGTCGGTCAGCCAGCACTCGACCTCGTCGCGGGATGCCATGCCCTCACCCTAGTGCGCGCCCGTGACGGCCCGGCTCGGTGCCGGCTCGGAGAAGGCCGGGAGGAACGGATCGGCCCTTGCGGGCAGGCCGCGGACCCGGGATGGTCGAGACACCGAACGGCGGTCGGCTTTGCCCTAGGCTTTTCGGGACACGTACTGGAACCAAGGAGGCTGCACCGTGCTCGTCGAACCCGGAACCCCGACCGCTCCACCCCGGCCCGCCTCGGCGCCGGAGCAGGCCGAGGTGACCCCGCGACGACGCCGTGGCCGCCCCAACGTGCTCAGCCGCGAGCAGGTGATCGACGCCGCGACCGCCATCGCGAACGAGGACGGGCTCGACCGGCTCTCCTTCCGTGCGCTCGGCGTCCGCCTGGGCGTCGCGCCGATGACCGTGCACCGGACCATCGGTGGCCTGGACGACCTGCACGCCGAACTCGTGCGCCGCACGGTCGACGAGTTCACCGCCACGTTCGTCTGGCCGGACGAGTGGCACGCGGTCGTGCGGACCTTCGCCACGACCTTCCGCGACCTCATGCTCACCCACCCGCTCGTGCTCGAGTCGCACAGCCGTCGCGGGGCCCTGGTCTCGACGGAGTCCGACGCCGTCGTGGCGAAGGTCGTCGGCGCGCTGCGGTCGGCCGGCCTGCCCGACGCCGAGGCGATGTACGCGTTCTTCGTCGTCTACGACTTCGTGGTCGGGCACACGGGCGTCCAGGTCGGACGGGGTTCGGCCGCGGCCGGGCGTCCGGAGCGGCACGCACTCGTGGCGGAGATCCTCGGTTCGCACTCGTACGAGGAGCGGTTCTCCCTCGGGCTCGACGTCCTCATCGCGGGGATCGAGGCCCGCGTCCGCTGACGTCCGGGACCAGCTCTACGCTGGGGACGTGACCGCCGTCCCCGAACCGTCCCACGAGCGGACGACGCACGGGATGGGGCCGCACCCGGAACCCTGGCCGGACGACCCGCGGCTCGACCCGGAGCTCCTCGCGACCGGAGACACCCGCAACGTCGTCGACCGCTACCGGTACTGGTCGATGGACGCGATCGTCGCCGACCTCGACACCCGCCGGCACGCGTTCGACGTCGCCATCGAGAACTGGCAGCACGACCTCAACATCGGGTCGATCGTGCGGAGCGCCAACGCCTTCCTCGCGGGCACCGTGCACATCGTCGGGCGTCGGCGCTGGAACAAGCGCGGCGCGATGGTGACGGACCGGTACCAGCACGTCCGGTACCACCCCGACGTCGCTGCCTTCCTCGAGGCCATGCGCGCCGAGGGCCGTCCGGTGATCGCGATCGACAACACCCCCGGGGCGTCCCGCATCGAGACGGCGCCGATCCCGGAGCGGTGCGTGTTCCTGTTCGGCCAGGAGGGCCCCGGGCTGACCGACGAGGCCGTCGCCGGCGCGGACGGACACCTCGAGATCGCGCAGTTCGGGTCGACGCGGAGCATCAACGCCTCGGCCGCCGCGGCGATCGTCATGCACAGCTGGGTCGTCCAGCACGCCGAGCTCCCCTGACGGCGGCGTCGCCGGGCCGGACCGCGGGCGTCGCCGGGCCGGACCGCGGGTGTCGCCGGACCGCGCCGCCCGCGTGGCGGGTCCGGCGGTGCGGGGACGAGCCGCGCCTCCCGTCCGCCTGCGCGTCAGCGCGCCGCGGTCGTCCGCCGCGCGACGAGCCGCGGCTCCACGAGCACCTCGGTCGCCGCCGTGCTCGGGTCGGCGATCCGGGCGAGGAGTCGTTCGCCCGCGCCGCGCCCGATCTCGACGCTGCGGTCGTCGATGCTGGTCAACCCGACGTACCGCGTCGCCGCGAGCGGGGTGTCGTCGTAGCCCATGACCGACACGTCCTCGGGGACGCGCAGCCCGCGCTCGGCGAGCTCGGACAGGGCACCGAGGGCCATCACGTCGTTCGCCGCGAACACCGCCGTGACGTCGGGGTGCGCGTCGAGCAGCTGCGCGACCGCGCGGGAACCGGCCTCCTCGGTGGGCTCGCCGGGGAGCACGACCGTGGCGACCTCGGCGCGGCCGTCGACCCCGGCCCCGAAGCCGATCCGCCGTTCGTCGGACGCGGCCGACGAGGCGCCGATGAACCCGAGCCGAGCGTGCCCGAGGTCGAGCAGGTGCTCCGCGGCCATCGCGCCGCCCGCGCGGTCGTCGTTCGCGACGGTGTCGGCACGGGGGATCGCGACGCGTCCACCGGCGATGACGAGCGGTGTGGAGGCCGGGACGGCCAGGTCGGTGTCGGGCTCACCGGCGATCACGAGCCCCTCGACGCGCATCGACAGGAAGCCCTCGACGGGCGAGGCGTCGAGCCCGGTGTTGAGGAAGCGGTCGGCAACGACGAGCCGGTGGCCCTGGTCCTGCAGCGACTCGCGGAGGCCGGTCAGCAGGTCCACGAACCACTGGTTCCGGAAGTCGTCGAGCACGACGCCGATCGTCCGCGAGCGTGTGCCGGCCAGTGAGACCGCCGCGGTGGAGGGGCGGTAGTCGAGTTCCTGGATCGCCTTCAGCACGGCGTCGCGGCGCTGCTGGCTCACCCGGGGAGAGCGCTGCAGCACGAGCGAGACGAGGGACTTCGAGACCCCGGCGCGCGCGGCGACGTCGTAGATGGTCGCGGGTTTGCCGGCTCCCATGATCTGCATCGACCTCCGTGGCTCTCCCGTCGATGGTAGCGGGGCGGGGCGGGCGCACGGCGCGCGCGGCGCTGGGCCGCTGGGCCGCTTCGTGAGCACAAATGGTCGGGTGCGTGGTCCCGACCCGACATCTCCTGCTCACGATCTGCGCGTGGTCACTCCTCCACACGGGAGGCGCGGTGCGAGTTCTGCACGAGTGCTTCCGGTCGGGGGTGGTGCGGGAGCGCGGGTCGCGAGCATGACCGCATGCGACCACGACCGCTTCCGCCCGCGCTCCGCGACCGCGCGTTCGACGTGCACGCCGCGGACCGCGCAGGAGTCTCCCGACAGCGACTCCGTCGGAGCGACCTCGTCCGGCCCACCCGGTCGATCCGGTGGCCCCGCGATCGCCCACCCGACGCCGTCCAGCGGATCCGAGCCCTCCGGCCGGTCCTGCTGCCCGGACAGTTCATCAGCCACGTCTCCGCCGCCGTGCTCTGGGGGCTGCCCGTCCCGGTCGACGACGGCGCGCCGGTGCACGTCACGAGTCCGATCCCGACCGCCCAACCGCGTCGCACGGGTGTGGTCGGACACCGGATCACGCCCGACCGAGCGGACGTCGTCGAGCGGTGGGGCATGCCCGCGAGCACTCCCGCAGCGCTGTGGGTCGACTGCGGCGCGATGCTGACGATCGACGAGCTCATCGTGCTCGGCGACGCGATCGTGACCGAGCCACGGTGTCGCACGACGATCGACGACCTCCGGACCGCACTCGTCCGGGCCGGAGCCCGAGCAGGAGTCCGGAAGCTGCGGACGGCGATCGAGCTGGTCCGGGTCGGTGCCGGTTCGCCCCAGGAGACGCGGGCACGGCTCGCGATCGTCCGCGCGGGCCTTCCCGAACCGGAACTGCAGGTCGAGGTCCGAGACGAGGCAGGGTCCTTCATCGGCCGGGTCGACATGGCCTACCCGCGGCACCGCGTCCTGATCGAGTACGAGGGCGACCACCACCGCACGGATGCCGCGCAGTGGGCCAGCGACCTCCGGCGCTACCGTGAGGCCGAGCGCCTCGGCTGGGTCGTCATCCGGTGGTCGCGCTCGGACCTCACCCGGTACCTCGGCGAGGCCATCGGACACCTGCGGTCGGTGCTCACGCGCCGGGGGTAGCGTCCGGGCAATGGCGACGCTGCTCATCACCGGGGCCGCCGGACGCATCGGCGCTGCGCTCCGGCCGCGACTCCTCGCGGCCGGTCACGACCTCGTGCTGTTCGACGAGCGCACCCCGGACGACCCACCGACCGGTGGTGAGCGCTTCGTGCCCGGGTCGACGCCGATGCCCTCGACGACGCATTGATCGGCGTCGACACCGTCGTCCACCTGGCGGGCATCCCGACCGAGGCCGCGTGGGACGACCTCGTCGCGGCGAACCTCACCGGAACGAAGAACGTGCTCGAGCGAGCGGCCGCGGCCGGGGTCCTCCGGGTGGTCCAGGCGAGCTCGATCCACGCCGTCGGCCGAGTGCCCGAGCCGCTCGACGAACCGGGGAGCGTGCCCGGAGACCGATTTCCCCGGCCGGACACCTACTACGGCGTGACGAAGGCCGGGATGGAACTCCTCGGCAGTCTCTTCGCCGATCGGTTCGGGATGTCGATCGTCTCGGCGCGCATCGGGGCGTTCGGCGAGCAGCCGTCGTCCGGTCGTGCGCTCCTGATGTGGAGCTCGCCGGACGACCTGGTGCGGTTGGTGCTGGCGACGGTCGCGCTCCGGGACCCCGGGCACCACGTCGTGTGGGCGCTGTCCCGGAACACCGGCTCCCCGGCCGACCTCACCGCGGGGGAGCGGATCGGCTTCGTCCCGGTCGACGACGCCTCGGGCGTGCTCGACCCCGACGCCCGTGCTGCCCTGCCCGCCGAGGACCTCCGCTACCTCGGTGGCGACATGGTCGGGCTGCCGCTCGGGCGGAGCACTTCGTGAGCAGCAATGGTCGGGTTCCCTGAGGTCACCCGACCATTTCTGCTCATGAAGCGGCGCGGCGGCGCCCGGCGCCCCGCTACCCGATCAGGCTCGGGCGCAGGTCGCGCAGCGTCCGCGAGCGTGTCTGCCGTGCGGTGACGACGAACGACACCAGGAGCGCCCCGAGCAGCCAGCACGCGAGCACGCCCGCGTCCGACCACGCCGCACCGAGGTCCCCGCCGTACATCGTCTGCCGGATCGCGTCGACCGAGTACGTCATCGGCAGTGCGAAGTGCAGCGCCGCCAACGGCCCCGGCAGCGTCTGCCACGGGAACGTCCCGCCGGCGGTCACGAGCTGCACGAGCATGAGCACCAGGCCGAGGAACTGCCCCACGGAGCCGAGCAGCACGTTGAGCGCCATGATGATCGCCGCGAACGTGGCCGATGCCAGCACCATGACCCCGATCGTCGCCCCGGCGTGCACGACGTTCAGGTCGAGGGCGAACCGGACGATGCAGAACAGCGCCACCATCTGCACGAGGCCGAGCAGCGCCGGCGTCAGCCACCCGCCGAACACCACCGCGAGGGGCTTCCGCACCGCGGTGATCGCCCGCTTCGAGATCGGCTTGAGGATGAGGAACAGCGCGTACATGCCGATCCAGGCTGCGAGGGAGATGAAGAACGGCGCGAGACCGGCCCCGTAGTTGTCCGCCGCCGCGACGTTGTCGTCCCCGACCTTGACCGGGTCCGAGATCACCGACGCCTGGTCCTCGCGCTGTGAGGCGTTCGAGGCCGGGATCTTCGTGCGGCCCTCGTCGAGCTTCGAGGCGAGCTCGGACGAGCCGTCCCGCAGTGAAACGAGCCCGGAGGCCAGCGACTTCGCGCCGTCGTCGGCCGAGGAAGCACCGGACGCGAGCGACGCCGCGCCGGACGACAGCGTGGGCGCCGCCGACGCGAGCTGGGAGGTGCCCGACGCCACCTGCGACGAGCCCGACGCCAACCGTGACGCACCGTCCGCCGCCGAGGAGACCCCGTTCGCCAGGGTCGGTGCCGCCTCGGCGAGCGCGGCGGTGCCGGCCGCGACCTGGGCGGACCCGTCGCGCAGCTGATCGACGCCCTCGAGCGCGGCCTTGGCCTTCGCCAGGTCGGCCTTCGTCTGCTCGTCTCCGAGCTGCGTCTCGACAGTGGAGGTGATGACCGCCTGCACCTCCGGCGTCAGTTCCACCCCACGGTCTGCGGCGGCCTTCGTGATCGCCGCCGTCACGGTGTCGGGGGAGAGGCCGTTCAGCGCGTCGAGCGCCGGATCGGTCTGGTCGGCCAGCGCCTTGTTGCCGGCCGCGACCTGCTGCGCACCCGCGTTCAGCTGCGCGGTCTGCGCGGGCAGCGACGCGGTCTGCTGCTTCGCCGTCTGCAGGCCCGACGACAGCGTCGCCGCTCCGGAGGCGACCTGCTGGGCGCCCTGGTCGAGCGCAGCGGTCTGCGACGGCAACGCGGCGGTGCCGTCCGCGAGCGTCGCCGCGCCCGAGGCGAGCTTGCCGGTGCCGTCCGCGAGCGTGGCCGCGCCCGACGCGGCGGACTTCGCGCCCGAGGCGAGCTGCCCCGCGCCGTCGACGGCGTCGCCCAGGCTGTCGCGCACGTCGGCGAGGCCCACGAGCAGGGTCTTCGCCGCCTGCTTGCCGACCCGCTCGGCGACGGCTGTGCGCATCGTCTTGCCCGCCTGCTCCGCGATGGTCGAGGCGAGGTACGAGTTCGTGTCCGCCGTCGTCATCACGAGCTCGGCACGCTTCGGGTCGTCGGACTGTGCGGAGACGAGCGACTCCGAGAAGTCGTGCGGGATCGTCACGACGAAGTCGTACGTGCCGTTCCGGACGCCGGAGCGCGCGTCGGCCGCGGTCGTCTCCGTCCACTTGAAGTCGGCGCCGTCGATGGCCTCCTTCGTGACGTCCTTGCCGTAGTCGACCCGGTCGCCGTCGAGCGTCGCGCCGGCGTCCTGGTCGACGATGGCGGCCGGCACCTGGTCGAGCTTCGCGTACGGGTCGCGGTTCGCCCAGAGGTAGGCGCCGCCGTACAGCAGCGGCACGATCATGAGCGCGATGAACGCGAGTCGTGCGAGCGGGGTCGCGGTGAGTCGCGCCAGTTCGGCGCGGACGAGCGAGGTGGTGGTCACGCGGTCGCCTCCGTGGGCAGGTGGTCGGTCTCGGACTGGAGGCGCGGGTCGTCTCCGTCGGGTCGGGCCACGTCCTCGGGGTCCTCGGTCTGGGTGGTGTCGAGCGGCTCGATCGTGTCGAGCAGGTGTTCGACGTTCGCGGCTGCGGCCTTGGAGGTCACGAGCAGGACGGTCACACCGCGGCGGGCGACGTCGCGCACGACCGCGAACCACCCCTCCACGGCGCCGCCGTGCCGCTCGGGCGAGGTGACCACGAGCCCGGTCACGCCGTCCCGCAGCAGGGCGAGTTCGGCGAGCAGTCGGACCCGCACGTCGGTGGGGACGCGCTGCACCGGGGTGTCGGCGTGCTCCCGCAGCCCGAGTTCGTCGAGCACCGTGTCGACGTGTTCGCGGGAGGGTCGCTGCCCGGCGAAGGCGAGCTCCTCGCGTACGACGCGTTTGACGGTCAGGACGGGGAAGGGCTCGGCGACGCCGGGGGTGTCGACGAGGGCGAAGGTGCGGCGTACCGCGGCGTCGTCGTCGTGCCCGTCGAGCAGGACCCGACCGGTCTCCGGACGCATGCGACCGCCGGCGACGAGCGAGGCGAGCACCGGTGCCTGTTCGGTCTCGACGGCGACGACGCCCGGACGGCCGGGTGCGGCGACGGCGGAGACGACGGGCAGTGCGGCACCGGGCTCCTCGCCGATGCCGACGTGGTCGAGTTCGAGGGTCATGCGCGGTCCTTCTCTGGGGAGGCCTTCGTGGTGGTCGCGGGTGCGGCGGGCTCGGACAGGGACGCCGTACGCCAGTCGATGCCCGCCATCCCGAGCGCGGAGAGGACGACCATGCGGCGTCCGTCCTCGTCGGAGGTGCCGGAGCGGGTGGCCTCGTCGAGCACGGCGATGCACGCGCCCTCGACGAGCCGGCCGAGGGTGGCCGGGTCGACGTCGTCGCGCATGGTGCCGTCGGCGATCCCGAGGGCACAGGCCTCGCGGACCTGGGCGCGCAGCGGTGCGAAGACCTCGGCCACGGACTCGCTGAACGGGCTGCGGATTGCGACCCGGGCCATCGACCGGACGTGGGACACCTCGGACCAGAGCGTCACCGCGATGGCGGCGAGCCGGGCGGCCGGGGGGAGTGCCTCGAGGTCGGCGGCGGTGGGCATCGCGCCGGCGACCCGCGCGGCCCCGGCCGTGACGACCTCGCGCACGAGGTCGTCCCGCGACGGGAAGTGTCCGTAGACCGCACGTCGCGAGAGTCCGGCGGCCGACGCGATGGTCTCGAGCGGGACGTCCGGATCGGCCTGCAGCGCGGTCTTGGCCGCCTCGATCAGGGCGGCCCGGTTCTCGGTCGCGTCCCGGCGGGGGGCGCGGACGGACTGGTCGGGAGTGGTCACGAGCACCATCGTAATAACGTGCACACGTGTGTGCAAGTTATTCGATCCGACACCCCCGTTCGGGGGCAGTCCCCCAAAGTGCGGACTGCGCACCCTGAGAGCGAACGCATAACTTCACAGCAATTCCATGAAGAACACGGACGGAGCCAGGAGTGCGCCTTTTGAACCGTGCAACACCGAACGACAACCCGAACCCGAACCCGAACCCGCATCGCATCGCACGCGTGCTGACCGCCGGCATCGCCGCCGCGGCCCTCGCGTGCGGTGGGCTCGCCGTCGGAGGGGCGGCGTCCGCGGCCCCGTCCGGCCTCTCGCCCGCCGACCTGAAGATCGCGGCACCGCTGCGTGACGCGAAGCCCCAGAAGACGATCGCCGCGTTCGTGCGGACGACCGGCCAGGGTGCCCTCGAGGTCGACGCGAAGGCGAAGGGCGGCGACCTCACACGGTCGAAGACGCAGTCCTCCGCCGCCAAGCAGCGCGTCAAGGCGATCGGCTCGACCGTCGCCGCCGTCCGCGCCGCCGTCAAGCAGTCCGACGCGAAGGCCACCGAGCTCTACTCGACCGAGTACACCGTGCCCGGCATCGCCGTCGTCGCCGACGTCGAGGCGCTCCGCAAGGTCGCCGAGCGCTCCGACGTCGCGAGCATCATCCCGCTCACGCCGAAGAAGGTCGTCGAGCCGACGGTGAACAAGGACGCCTCGGCGGCCCCGTCCGGCGTCGACCCGAGTCTCGTGAAGCCGGGAGCCGACGGCGTCAGCCCGAAGAACGCGGCGAGCGACGTCTACACGCGGGCGCTCAACGCCTGGCAGCAGACGGGGCACACCGGCAAGGGCGTGAACGTCGCCGTGCTCGACACCGGCCTCGACTACACCCAGGCGGACTTCGGCGGCCCCGGCACCACCGCCGCGTACCAGGCGGCGCTCGACTCGACGAGCGCACCTGCGGCGGGCTCCTACGACCCCGAGAAGTTCCTCGGCGGCTACGACTTCGCCGGTCCGACCTACAACGCGGACCCGAGCGACCCGGACACCTACCAGCCGGTCCCCGCACCGGACGACAACCCGATCGACGGCAAGGGCGGCGACCACGGCACGCACGTGTCCGGCACGATCGCCGGCTACGGGCTCGACGCCGACAAGAAGACCTTCGACGGCGACTACACCAAGCTCACGACGCAGCAGGTGCAGGACATGTGGATCGGTCCGGGCACCGCGCCCGAGGCCGGCCTCTACGCCCTCAAGGTGTTCGGCGACGGCGGCGGCTCGACCGACCTCACCGGTGCCGCGCTCGACTGGGTCGGCCAGGCGCTGACCGAGGGCAAGGACATCAACGTCCTCAACCTGTCGCTCGGCTCCGACTACGGTGCACCGGACGACCCCGACAACGCCAAGATCGACGCCCTCACCGCCCGCGGTGTGCTGCCGGTGATCGCCTCGGGCAACGCCGACGACTTCACCGACATCGGTGGCTCGCCCGGCAACGCCGAGGGCGCCCTGACGGTCGCCGCCAGCGCCACCGGCCAGTCGCTCTACGACGGCGTCCAGGTGACCGCCCCGTCCGCGGTCGCGAAGACGTACCGTGCGCAGTACTCCCAGAACTTCCAGGGCACGCTGCCGGTCGAGGGCGACGTCGTCGTCCCGACCACGAACGTCGACGGCTGCACTCCCTTCACGGGCGCGGACGCCGCGGCCGTCTCCGGCAAGGTCGTCTGGCTGAAGTGGACCGACGCCGCGCTCGAGTGCGGGTCCGGGACACGCTTCAACAACGTCCAGGCAGCCGGCGGTGTCGGCGTGCTCCTCGCGGGCACGATCAACACCTTCAGCTCGGGCATCGCGGGCAACGCGACCATCCCGGGTGCCGAGCTGACCAAGGACAGCGTGACGAGCCTCGCGGCCTCGGCCAAGGCGGGGACCCTGCACGTCAAGTTCGCCGACGAGCTCAAGGGCTTCGAGCTCGCCACCGACCCCGAGGCCGTGAACACGCTCGCGTCGTTCACCAGCCGCGGTGTCCACGGTTCGTTCGGTGACATCGTCAAGCCGGACATCGCCGGCCCCGGGGTCAACGTGATCTCGGCGGCCAACGGCACCGGTGACGACCGCATGTCGATGAGCGGCACGTCGATGGCGACGCCGGACGTGGCGGGCATCGCCGCGCTGACGTTCGAGTCGCACCCGACCTGGTCGGCGCCGGACGTCAAGGCCGCGCTCATGAACACGGCCACGCACGACGTCAAGGACGGCTCCCGCACGGCGACCCTGCTGCGCCAGGGCACCGGTCGCGTCGACGCCCTGCAGGCCGTGACCGCGGACACCACCGTGAAGAGCGTCGAGAACGGCCAGCTCGTCACCGCCTCGTTCGGTGTCGTCGAGGTCGCCGGAAAGACCAGCCAGACCCGGTCGCTCCTCATCCAGAACACCGACTCGTCGGCCCACACCTACGACGTGGCCTACCAGCCGCAGGTGGCCCAGCCGGGCGTCGCGTTCTCGCTCAGCACGAAGCGCGTCACCGTCGGCCCCGGTCGCGGTGCCGTCGTGGACCTGACGTTCACCGTCACCGACCCCACGCAGCTCCGTCGCGTCATCGACCCCACCCAGGAGTCGGTGCAGCAGGGCTACCAGCGTGAGTTCGTCACGGCCGCCACCGGTCTCGTGACCTTCACCCCGACCGACAAGACGCTCGACCCGCTCCGTCTCGGCACGTACGTCGCGCCGAAGCCGGTCAGTGCCGTGCGTGGCTCGGGCGTGACGTTCACCGGCCCGCAGAAGACCGCGAACCTCGCACTGAGCGGCCGCACGGTCGACCAGGGCGGCCTGACCTCGGGCTACCACGCCGCGGTCGCGCCGTTCGTGCTCGGTGGGACGGACGCCGTGGAGTCGTTCCCGGCCGGTTCGGCGTCGCAGTCGCTCAAGGCCGCTGACGTCCGTGCCTACGGCGTGAGCTACGACAAGGCGTCGGACACCCTCGCCTTCGGTGTGCAGACCGCCGGTCCCGACGCCAACCCCGGCGCCGTGACCAACGTCGAGGTGTTCATCGACACGAACGGCGACGGCAAGGACGACTACCTCGTGTACGACGCGAAGTCGTCCGTGGTCGACGCGACGCTCGTCACGACGATCGACCTCGCCAAGGCCGCCCAGGCTGCCGACGACCCGGACATCGACCCGGTCGTCGACGCCTTCCCGCTGAACGGCGGCGCTCCCGGCCAGGACGTCAACACGTTCGACAGTGCCGTCAAGGTGCTGCCGGTGACGGCCTCGGCGATCGGTGCCGCGGGCAAGACCATCTCGTACCGGGTGGAGACCGAGTCGGCGTACGCGCCGGGTGCGGCCACCAGCGGGTCCTCGGTGGTCGACGTGACCTCGACGGCGAAGTTCAACCTCGCCAAGCCGACGCTCACGTTCGCGCAGGGTGGCCAGGGCGGCACGCTGTTCGCCGACAAGGGCGCGCTCCAGGTCACCCGCGGCTCCGGGGTCGCGAGTGCTCGGATCCTGCTGCTGCACCTCGGCAACGCGGTCGGCAGCCAGGCCCAGAGCGCCGCGGCGACCTGGGTCGCACCGACCCTCACGCTCGTCAAGGGCAGCGGGGTGTCGGTGAGCGGCACGCCGAAGGTCGGGTCGAAGCTCAAGGCGAACCACGGCAAGTGGAACGGCTCGGGCGTGACGTACTCGTACCAGTGGCTCCGTGACGGCAAGGCCGTGAAGGGCGCGACGAGCTCGTCGTACAAGCTCGGCACGTCCGACGCCGGTCACCGGTTCTCGGTCAAGGTCGTCGCGAAGGCGAAGGGCTACCAGGACGGCACGGCGACGTCGAAGCAGACCGCCAAGGTCGCACGCCGCTAGCGCACACCACCACTGCGGGCCCCGTCACATCGTTCGTGACGGGGCCCGCAGTGCGTCAAGAGGACATGTAGTTAGACAAACTACCTATCGAGTGCGAGGCTTGCCGCATGCAGACGCAGACCACCCTGAAGCAGCTCCGGGCCAACCCGATGGAGTGGCGTCGCCGTGGGCTCACCCCGCCGGACGTCATCCAGTCCATGATCGAGCAACGCCTCGCCGAGCCGGGTCACGCGGCCCCGGTGGGCGACCCGTCCTACCAGGACTTCTTCCGCAGCTGATCGCCGGATCGCGACCCGATCGCGGGACTGGAGGCGCGGTGCCGGCTGGCACCGCGCCTCCAGTCCGTCCGGGGGACCGTCCGCCGGGCCGGCACCTGACCGGCAGGTAGCGTGCCGGTGGCCGTCCGATAGACTCGGGTGGACCACCGGCCCGACTGGTCGTGTGAGGTCCTCCGCCAACGTGAGGAGAACCAGATGCCCGCTGCAGTGATCATCGGAGCCCAGTGGGGCGACGAGGGCAAGGGGAAGGCCACCGACCTCCTCGGGTCCCGCATCGACTACGTCGTCAAGTTCAACGGCGGCAACAACGCCGGGCACACGGTCGTCGTCGGGGGCGAGAAGTACGCCCTGCACCTGCTGCCCTCCGGCATCCTCACGCCCGGCGTCACCCCGATCATCGGCAACGGCGTGGTCGTCGACCTCGAGGTCCTGTTCCAGGAGCTCGACGCGCTGAAGGCCCGCGGCGTCGACACCTCGAAGCTCCTCGTGTCGGCGAACGCCCACGTCATCACGCACTACCACCGCACGATCGACAAGGTGACCGAGCGGTTCCTCGGCAAGCGGCAGATCGGCACCACCGGGCGCGGCATCGGCCCGACCTACGCCGACAAGATCAACCGCGTCGGCATCCGCATCCAGGACATCTTCGACGAGAACATCCTGCGGCAGAAGGTCGAAGCGGCCCTCGACCAGAAGAACCACCTGCTCGTCAAGGTCTTCAACCGTCGCGCCATCGACGCCGACGAGGTCGTCGAGTCGCTGCTGTCCTTCGCCGACCGCCTGCGCCCGATGGTCGCCGACACCGGGCTCGAGATCCACCGCGCACTCGAGCGCGGCGAGACCGTCCTGTTCGAGGCCGGTCAGGCCACCATGCTCGACGTCGACCACGGCACCTACCCGTTCGTGACGTCCTCGTCGGCGACGGCGGGTGGCGCGGCGACCGGCTCCGGCATCGGCCCGGGCAAGCTCGAGCGGATCATCGGCATCGTCAAGGCGTACACGACCCGCGTCGGCGCCGGCCCGTTCCCGACCGAGCTGTTCGACGAGTCCGGGGAGTTCCTGCGGGCGAACGGCTTCGAGTTCGGCACGACCACCGGTCGTCCGCGTCGCTGTGGCTGGTACGACGCCCCGATCGCCCGGTACACGGCGCGCGTCAACGGCGTGACGGACTTCGTGCTGACCAAGCTCGACGTCCTCACCGGGCTGTCGACGATCCCGGTCTGCGTCGCCTACGAGGTCGACGGCGTCCGCGTGGACGAGGTCCCCGTGAACCAGTCGGACTTCCACCACGCCAAGCCCGTCTACGAGGAGTTCCCCGGCTGGACCGAGGACATCACGGGTGCCCGCACGTTCGAGGACCTCCCGAAGAACGCGCAGGACTACGTGCTCGCCGTCGAGGCGATGTCGGGCGCGCGGATCTCCGCGATCGGCGTCGGCCCCGGGCGTGACGCGATCGTCGTGCGGCACGACCTGCTCGGCGCCTCCTGAGCATGCGGGTCCTGTTCGTCTGCAGCGGCAACATCTGTCGTTCGCCGCTCGGCGCACAGGTCCTCACGGCGCGACTCGGCCCGGACGCACCCGCGTTCGAGGTCGAGTCTGCCGGCACCATCGCCCAGGACGGCGCACCGATGGACCCCGCCGCCGCTGCGCAGTCCGAGCGGCTCGGTGGTGTGCCCGGTGACCACCGGGCCCGGTACCTCACCGAGGCGATCGCGGGCTCGGCCGACCTCGTGCTGACCGCGGAGCGTGCCCACCGGTCCGCCGTGGTGTCCCTCGCACCCCGGGCGGCGAAGCGTGCCTTCACCATCACGCAGTTCGCCCGGGTGCTCGACGGCCTCGCTCCGGCCGACCTCGCCGGGGTGTCCTCGCCCGCGGCGCTCGTCGAACTCGTCGCCCGACTCCGGGGGACCGTGGCGCCGCCCGCGGACCCGGCCGACGACGACGTCGACGATCCGTACCGACGCTCGACGGCGACGCACGAGCGCGTGGCCGACGAGATCGCCGGGGCGCTGTCGGTGATCGCGGACGCGCTGCGCGCCGTGCGCTGAGGCGCGGGCTCCCGTTGCGGCCCGGGTGCGTGGTCGACTTCACGCGCTGGGCGACACTTCACGCGGTCGCGCGCCCGTGAGCTGTCGCTGGGCGCGAAACGTCAGCACCGCCCCCGGCCCCGGCGCCCGCGGCCCCGCCGGCGGAATGGCCGGAGAACGAGTACCCCGATCGGTCCCCTGTACCCCGGATGTGCGACGCATGCCCCCGGAAACCCGGGCTTCTCCGAAGGGGTGCATTGGCGGAACCCGTGAATCGACGGGCATCGCTGGCGGGTGGAGGGGTCGTTCTCGTAGCGTTCTCGTGTCAGGAGATGTACCCCGGATCGCGAAGGAGAGCGACATGAGCACCACCGTCAGCACCGACACCCGAGCCGAGGTCACGCTCGACACCGAGACGGTCGACACGATCGCGATCCTCGAGGCCCAGGCAGAGACGCACGCCCGCCCGGCCCGCGCCAAGCTCACCTGGACGCAGGAGGACGACGGAGAGTGGGTCGCCAACTACGGCGGGTACTTCGGCGGCTCGGTGGACAAGCGCGACGACCGTTACGTCGCCTCGGACACCTTCGGACTCGTCGTGGGCGACTTCGCATCGCTCGAGCAGGCCCAGGCGAAGCTCGCGGACCAGCTGCACGTGATGCTGCCGTCCGTGATCCGCCCGGTCGACTAGCGCGACGCTCGGGACCGCGGGCACGACCAGCACCGGTCTCCGGACCACCCGCACCACCAGTTCCAGACAGCACCACCAGCACCTGCACCACGGCACGCCGCACCACAGCAGCACGCACCACGAAGGAGCACGACCATGAGCACGCCCGTCGACCACCACCAGCACCTCGAGGTGACCGTCGACACCGCCACGATGGTCGCGATCACAGGCATGGACGACCACGCCGAGATCGTGGTCGACACCGCGGTCGACCAGCCCGTCCACCCGCGGATCCTCTGGACTCGCCCGGACACCGGCCTCTGGGCGGCCAACTACGGCGGCTACTACGGCGGAACGGTCGACCGGCAGGGTGCCCACTACTTCGTGTCCGACACCTTCGGACAGTACGTCGGCGACTTCCGGTCGCTCGAGGAAGCGCAGCAGCGGCTCGCCGAGCGGCTCCACGTCCTCCTGCCGGACGTGCGGCACGACAGCATCTGACGACCCTGACAGGAGGCGGGGGGGGCGGGGGGCCCCCCCCCCCCCCGGGGCCCCCCCGATTCCGCCAGGTACGCCTGAGACCGCCCGGCGGGCTGCCGGACGACGAACG